>NZ_JBSLZM010000011.1:0-18359 GCF_056494385.1 Aquifex sp.
GAAGCGTTTCCTGGCGTAATACCTAAAGAATCTTATAGCGTGCATATATCTTTATTTATTACCTTAAAATCATTTTTAAGTGCGTCTAATACTTCGCATAAGTTAAATGAATGAAAATTCATTTTTGAAGGGTTATACTTAGTAAAAGGAGGTCCGGTATGGAAACATTCTGGGAAGTTTTTAAAAGACATGGCGTCAGTAGAAGAGATTTCCTAAAGTTTGCAACCACGATAACGGGACTCATGGGGCTTGCTCCATCAATGGTTCCCCAAGTGGTTAAGGCTATGGAAACGAAGCCCCGTGTTCCCGTTTTATGGATACACGGACTTGAGTGCACATGTTGTTCTGAGAGCTTCATACGTTCAGCAACACCTCTTGCCTCGGACGTTGTTCTGAGCATGATTTCCCTTGAGTACGACGACACCCTCTCGGCCGCAGCGGGGGAAGCTATAGAGAAACACAGGGAAAAGATAATAAAGGAATACTGGGGTAATTACATATTAGCAGTTGAGGGAAATCCTCCCCTGGGAGAGGACGGAATGTATTGCATAATAGGGGGAAGACCCTTCGTAGAGATACTTAAGGAAAGTGCGGAAGGGGCTAAAGCGGTAATAGCTTGGGGAAGTTGTGCATCTTGGGGATGTGTTCAGGCTGCAAAACCCAATCCAACCCATGCGGTTTCAATAGATAAGGTGATAAAGGATAAACCCATAATAAAGGTTCCCGGATGTCCCCCGATAGCCGAAGTTATGACCGGGGTGATAATGTATATGGTTCTCTTTGACAGAATTCCTCCCCTTGACAGCCAAGGAAGACCTAAGATGTTTTACGGAAACAGAATACACGACACCTGTTACAGAAGGTCATTCTTCAACGCAGGTCAATTCGTTGAACAGTTTGACGACGAAGGTGCAAAGAAGGGATGGTGTCTGTATAAGGTGGGGTGCAGGGGACCGACGACCTACAACTCCTGTGGAAATCTCAGATGGTATAACGGACTATCTTACCCCATACAGTCAGGCCACGGTTGTATAGGCTGCGCGGAAAACAACTTCTGGGATAACGGACCTTTCTATGAAAGAATCGGGGGAATACCCGTTCCCGGTATTGAGAGCAAAGCGGATAAGGTGGGAGCAGTTGCCGCAGCTGCAGCCGCAGGCGGAGCTATTCTTCACGGTATAGCAACGAAGATAAGGAATGCTTCCAAAGAAAATAAGGAAGAGTAAGGAGGTGATATAGATGAAGAGAGTTGTAGTTGACCCTGTTACAAGAATAGAAGGTCATTTGAGAATCGAGATAATGGTTGATGAGGAAACGGGAAGGGTGAAGGATGCCCTCTCCGCAGGAACTATGTGGAGGGGGATTGAACTCATAGTTAGAAACAGGGATCCGAGAGACGTATGGGCTTTTACCCAGAGAATATGCGGAGTTTGCACATCTATACACGCCCTTGCATCCCTTAGAGCGGTTGAAGATGCTCTAGAAATAACAATACCCAAGAACGCAAACTACATAAGGAATATAATGTACGGCTCACTCCAGGTTCACGACCACGTTGTTCACTTTTACCACCTTCACGCCCTTGACTGGGTATCCCCTGTGGAAGCTCTGAAGGCAGACCCTGTCCAGACCGCAGCTCTTGCTAATGTAATTCTTGAGAAATACGGAGTTATTAACGAGTTTATGCCCGACTTCCTCGGACACAGGGCATATCCCAAGAAGTTTCCGAAGGCTACACCCGGATACTTCAGGGAGTTCCAGAATAAGGTTAAGAAGCTCGTTGAGAGCGGACAGCTGGGAATATTTGCCGCCCACTGGTGGGATCACCCCGACTACAAGATGTTGCCTCCGGAAGTTCACCTTCTTGCGATAGCACACTACCTTAACATGCTTGACGTCCAGAGAGAGTTCTTCATACCCCAAGTTGTTTTCGGAGGAAAGAACCCCCACCCCCACTACATAGTCGGAGGTGTTAACTGTTCTATATCAATGGACGATATGAACGCTCCCGTTAATGCGGAAAGACTTGCGGTAGTTGAAGATGCTATATATACACAGGTTGAGGCTACGGACTTCTTCTATATTCCCGACATACTCGCGATAGCGGACATATACTTCAATAAACATAACTGGTTCTACGGAGGCGGACTTTCCAAGAAGAGGGTCATAGGATACGGGGACTACCCGGACGAACCCTACACGGGTATAAAGAACGGGGATTACCACAAGAAGATACTCTGGCACTCAAACGGTGTAGTTGAGGATTTCTACAAGGGAGTTGATAAGGCCAAGTTCTACAACCTTGAAGGTAAAGACTTCGCAGACCCCGAACAGATACAGGAGTTCGTAACCCACTCCTGGTATAAGTATCCTGACGAGACGAAGGGACTCCACCCTTGGGAAGGGATAACAGAACCCCACTACACGGGACCAAAGGAAGGGACAAAGACACACATTAAATACCTTGACGAGAACGGAAAGTATTCCTGGATAAAAGCTCCGAGGTGGAGAGGAAAAGCCTGTGAAGTCGGTCCCCTTGCAAGATACATAATCGTTTACACAAAAGTAAAACAGGGTCACATAAAACCTTCTTGGATTGATGAAATTATAGTTAACCAGATAGACACCGTATCAAAACTCCTCGGACTTCCTCCGGAAAAGTGGCTTCCCACAACCGTAGGCAGAACAATAGCGAGAGCCCTTGAGGCTCATATGGCAGCTCACGTAAACACCTACTGGATGAGAAAGCTTTATGACAACATAAAGGCGGGAGACACAAGTGTAGCAAACATGGAAAAGTGGGATCCCTCAACCTGGCCAAAAGAGGCAAAGGGAATAGGAATAACGGAAGCACCGAGGGGCTCTCTTGGACACTGGTGTGTTATCAAGGATGGAAAGGTTGCAAACTACCAGTGTGTAGTCCCAACAACCTGGAACGGATCACCCAAGGACCCCAAGGGACAACATGGTGCTTTCGAGGAGTGCATGATAGACACAGTTGTTAAGATTCCCGAAAAACCCCTGGAAGTTCTCAGAGGAATACACTCCTTTGACCCGTGTCTCGCGTGTTCAACACACCTATACAACGAAAAGGGAGAAGAGATAACAAGCGTCAGGGTTCAGGGTGCTTGTATTTAAGGAGGAGATGTTATGCTAAAGAGGATTTTTGTATTCAGCGCCTCCCTCAGGATATGGCACTGGATAAACTTTCTCGCGATTATGGTTCTTTTCTTTACGGGACTTTACATAGGGAATCCTTACTTTACGACCTCTTCCGGATACGAGGCTACATACGCTTACGAGAACAATATAACAATGGGATTCATAAGATTACTTCACTTCTCGGCAGGATACATTCTCCTCTTTTCTTTCCTCTTCAGGATATTCATAGCCTTCTTCAGGAAGGGGGACAGACTCTTTATACCCAAGTTCTGGACGATAGACTACTGGCAAGGTTTAAAGGAAACGGTTATGGAGTATCTCTTCATAAAGGAACACAGACCCATGATTAGAAACCCGCTTGCGAGAACCGCATACTTTTTTGTTTACCTGATGATTTTCTTTATGATAGCTACGGGTTTTGGTATGTACGGGCTTTCCGATCCTGACGGTTTCTGGGCTTCCCTTTTCGGGTGGGTTGTTTGGAGTCTTGGCGGAGAGTTTGAAGCCCACTACTGGCACCACATAGTTGCATGGCTCATAATACTCTTCTTTATAGTTCACGTCTACTTCGTATCAAGAGAAGACTTTACCCACAAGAACGGAGAAGTATCTTCTATGTTCAGCGGTGTTAAGTTCTTTGAGAAGGAGCCTGTTGATATTGACGATGTGAAGTAGGAGGTGTAAAATGAGAAAGTATCTTGGTGCTCTTCTTGGCATCTTCGGTTTTGCCTTTGCCCATCCCGGGCACCTTTTACCTCACACTAATTCGTTTACCTCAGGACTCATTCACCCTATAACGGGAATTGACCACATAGCGGTTATGGTTGCTGTCGGAAT
Organism: Aquifex sp.; assembly: GCF_056494385.1. NCBI lineage: Bacteria > Pseudomonadati > Aquificota > Aquificia > Aquificales > Aquificaceae > Aquifex > Aquifex sp. The sequence continues at coordinate 4,000 of NZ_JBSLZM010000011.1, forward strand.
GCTTGGGGCTTACCTACTCGGGAAGAAAGCGTTTTTACCCCCGATCGCGTTCGTAAGCTCCATGGCTCTCGGATTTTCTCTCGGATACCTCGGTATTAATCTACCCTTTGTTGAACACGGGATACTCCTTTCCGTTGCTTTCTCGGGGCTCCTACTTATTCTGGGAGGTTCAATGCTCACCTTCATACTTCCCGTTATAGCTGTTTTCGGACTTCTCCACGGAATGGCTCACGGTTATGAAGCACCCCAAGGAAATCCTTACCTCTTTGCGTTGGGATTTATCCTCTCAACCTTTACACTACACGTAAGCGGAATACTCTTAGGAAAGCTCGGAAGGGAAAAGCTCGCAAGGGTAAGCGGACTGGCACTTCTGGTTCTTGCCTTCCTGCTTTAATACCTTTTCCCCATGATTACGGTCCTGGGTGTAGGAAACGTTCTCTTATCGGACGAGGGTCTCGGTGTTAGAGCTGTTGAGGAATTCAAGAAAAGGTATAAATACCCGGAAGAGGTTAAAGTTCTTGACGGAGGGACACTGGGAATAGACCTTATGTATTTCATAGAGGGTTCCGAGAAACTTCTAATAGTTGACGCCATACTCGGAGGAAAGAAACCCGGAACCTTTTACAAAATAGAAAACGAAAAGGTAAAAAAGTATTTTAAGAACAAAGTGTCAATGCATGAGCTTGGTATTCAGGAGGTCTTAGCACTCCTTGAGCTTACCGGGAAGCCCGTAAAGGAGATAGTAGTTCTCGGGCTTGAGCCCAAAAGCCTTGAAGTATCCACAAACCTAACACCGGAAATTGAAGAAAAAATACCTCTTCTTGTTGAAGAGATTGCAAACCAATTAAGAAAATGGGGTATAAATCCGGAGGAGAGAAATGGAAAGCGTTAAGTTTCTTGAGAAACTTGAGAGAATTGATAAGGAGAGGTTGAAAGATTTAATAAATAATGGAGAGACCTTCGTTCTATACGTGAGGAGTCAAAGGCTTTATGACAAGATAAAGGAGATTTTTGACGTTGACGTTATATTCCCCGAACTTGCGAAGAGCTTCAGCGGTGTAAAGTTCGTATGGGGAGATATGGACGAGCTGGAAACCAAAAGCATAGTTCCCCTTATAGTTGTGTTTAAAGAAGGTAGGGAAGTTAAGAGAATAGAGGGGATTAAGAACTGGGCGGAATACGTAGGTACCATAAGGGAGGCTTTATCATGCTGATGAACTCAATCCCGATACTCAAAGAAATTCTCCAGGCTCTTAAGGACTTATACGAGAAAGGAGAAGAGCACATTATTTACATAAACAAGCTACCTATAACCCCGGAGGATAGGGAACTACTCCTTGATGTCCTCGGAGAGGGACAGGTAAAGATAACTTACTCCTCCAAAACCCAACCTGCGGAGTGGAAGGAAACGGGAATATACGGTGTGTGGATAGGTGTAATTAAAAACAGGGATGACAAACCCGTTCTTGAAACGATAGAGATAACCCACTTCCCGAAGCTCGCAAGTGCCCAAAAAGAGGATATAGAAGAAAGCATAAAGTACCTTGAAGAGAAGATAAAAGAGATAGAGGAAAAACAAAAGGAGGTGAGAGATGTGTAAAGACTGCGGATGTTCAATAACTGACCTTCACGAACACCACCACGAACACGGACACCATATAAATCCCACTCTCGGAGATAAAAAGACCGTTGAAGTTTTAACTAAAATCCTTGATGCGAACGACAAGCAGGCACAAAGTAACAGAAAACACTTTGAAGAACACGGAATTCTTGCAGTTAACCTCATGAGCTCTCCGGGAGCAGGAAAGACAACCCTTCTTGAAAAGACGATAGAACTTCTGGACGGAGAAATGAAGGTAGGAGTAATAGAGGGAGACCTTGAGACGAACAGAGATGCGGAAAGGATAAGACAAAAGGGAGCACCCGCATACCAGATAACAACGGGACAGGCCTGCCATCTTGACGCTTTCATGGTTCACGAAGGCATACACCACCTTCCCCTTGAGGAGCTGGATATAGTCTTTATTGAGAACGTGGGAAATCTAGTTTGTCCCGCTTCCTACGATGTAGGAGCACACCTGAACGTCGTTCTCCTCTCAACAACGGAAGGTGAAGATAAGCCCGAAAAATATCCCGTCATGTTCAAAAACTCGGAGCTTATGCTCATAACAAAAGTAGACCTGCTTCCCTATATGGACTTTAACGTTGAGTATGCTATAGAGTCCGCAAAGAAGGTAAACCCCAAGATTGACGTTCTTAGGGTGAGTGCAAAAACGGGAGAGGGACTTGACCTATGGCTTGATTATCTGAGATTTAAACTGAAAGTTCTGAGAAGTTCATTAAAAAATGAAAAGAGTAAGAGTAAATCTTAAAGGTGCGGTTCAGGGTGTCGGTTTTCGCCCCTTTGTTTACAGAATAGCCAAAGAGCTCGGGCTTAAGGGATACGTAATAAACGATTCAAGGGGTGTTGAGATAGAAGTTGAGGGTGAGGAGGAAGTTCTTCACAGGTTTTTGTTAAGGCTTTCTCGGGAAAAACCTCCCCTTGCGAGAATATACTCCCGAGAGGTTTTATTCTTAAAACCGATAGGTTATAAGGATTTTGAGATAAGGAAGAGCAACGAGGAAGGGGAAAAAGAGGTTCTCATACTTCCCGATATATCGACCTGTGAGGACTGCCTAAAAGAGCTATTTGACCCAAAAGACAGAAGATACAGGTATCCTTTTATAAACTGCACGAACTGCGGTCCCCGTTTCACGATTATAGAAAAGCTTCCCTACGACAGAAAAAACACAACGATGAAAGTTTTCAAAATGTGCGAGAAGTGTGAAAGGGAGTATAGGAACCCTACTGATAGGAGATTTCACGCCCAACCTAACGCATGTCCCGAGTGCGGTCCTCATGTATACCTCTACGATAACAAGGGAAACTTGATAGCGGAAAGAGATGAAGCTCTTGATGAAGTAGTAAGGCTTTTAAAAGAAGGGAAAATAGTAGCGGTAAAGGGGATAGGAGGATTTCACTTAATATGCAATGCAACGAATGAAGAAATCGTTAAAGAGCTGAGAACCAGAAAGAGAAGGAAGGAAAAGCCCTTCGCGGTTATGTTTAAGAACCTGAACCAGATAGAAGAATACGCAAACCCTTCGGAGCTTGAGAAAGCTCTGCTTTTATCTCCCGAGAGACCGATAGTTCTAATAGAAAAGAAAAGGGAGCTTGCCCCGTCGGTAGCCCCCGGTCTAAAAAGGGTAGGTGCCTTTCTTCCTTACTCTCCTCTTCATCACTTAATACTTAACTCCCTTGACTTTCCTGTTGTTGCAACCTCGGGGAATCTCTCTGACGAACCTATCGTTAAAGATAACGAGGAAGCTTTTGAGAAATTATCTTCCCTTTCCGACTTTATACTCCTTCACAACAGGGAGATAAAAAGAAGGTGTGATGACAGTGTCGTAAAGGTTGTAGGTGGAGTTCCGACCTTTATTAGACGCTCAAGGGGATACGCACCCCTGCCCGTTGAATTACCTCTTTCCTCGGACAAGAAAGTTCTCGCGGTCGGAGGCATGCTTAAAAACACCTTTGCGATAGCTTTCGGAAATAAAGCTTTTCCCAGCCAGCACATAGGGGATATAGACAGCATAACGAACTTGAAAGCTTTTGAGAGGGAAGTTCACGACTTTATGAAACTCTATGAGTTTGAGCCTGAGGTTGTAGTTTGCGACATGCACCCCGGGTATGAAACAACGAGGTGGGCTAAGGAGTTTGCAAAGGAAAGGGGAATAAAGCTCGTAAAAGTTCAGCATCACTATGCGCACATTCTCTCCTGTATGGCGGAAAATCAGATTAAGGAGAAAGTTCTCGGTATAGCCTGGGACGGAACGGGATACGGAGAGGACGGAACCCTTTGGGGCGGAGAGTTTCTCTTATGTGACTATGAAACCTACGAAAGGGCCTTTTACTTTAAACCATTCAGATTAATAGGGGGAGAAAAAGCGGTAAAAGAGCCGAGGAGAGTTGCCCTATCTTTACTTTTTGAGCTTTTCGGTGAGAAAACACTCGGTATGGAGTTGCCAACACTAAAAGCGTTTAGTGAAAAAGAGCTTGAAAACCTCTTTAAAGTCTGGAAGAAGGGGATAAACTCTCCTTTTAGTTCTTCCGTAGGCAGGCTCTTTGATGCTGTCTCTTCGCTCCTCGGAATAAAGCAGGTTCTCTCCTATGAAGGACAGGGAGCGATGATGATAGAAGACCTATACGACCCGACGGAAAAGGGTCTTTACTCCTATTCAATAAAAGATGGGAAGGTAATCTGGGACGAGATAATCACGGGATTGATAGAAGAAAAAGACCCGCGAAGGGCATCAACGAGGTTCATAAACACCCTTGCTCGCATATGCCTTGATATCGCTAAAGATATAGGTATATCTAAGGTATGCCTTTCCGGGGGGGTTATGCAGAATGCCCCTCTCGTATCAAAGATAAAGGAACTCCTTGAAGAGGAAGGATTTAACGTTCTTACACACCAAAAGGTTTCACCGAACGACAGCGGTTTATGTATAGGTCAAGCGATTTACGGGATGGTAATGAGTTTGTAGGAATGTTTTCATACCAAAAAGAGATAGCCACCACAAAACTAAAGAACCAACCAATCCCATCAATACGAGTGTCCAATCTATAACAAAAAAGCCCACACCATTAAGCCCGTCCCAAAGCATTATTTAATGACATCCGTTCCGACGTAATCCCTTAAAACTTCGGGCACTTCAACGCTTCCGTCTTCCCTCTGGTAGTTTTCAAGAATTGCGGCAAGGGTTCTTCCTACCGCAAGTCCGGAGCCGTTTAACGTATGAACGAACCTGTTTTTTCCTGTCTTTGAATCCTTAAACCGCATGTTCATTCTTCTGGCCTGAAAGTCCTCACAGTTTGAACAAGAGGATATCTCCCTGTATTTGTTCTGAGAGGGAAACCACACTTCTATGTCGTAAGTTTTTGCAGCGGAAAATCCCAGGTCTCCCGTGCAGAGCTCAACAACCCTGTAGGGAAGCCCTAAAAGCTGGAGAACCTCCTCCGCATCTCTAACGAGCTTTTCAAGCTCTTCATAAGAGGTGTCCGGATGAACAATCTTTACAAGCTCTACCTTATCAAACTGGTGCTGTCTTATTATTCCCCTTATATCCTTTCCGTAAGCCCCCGCTTCCCTTCTGTAGCAAGGTGTGTAAGCAGTAAGGTATATGGGAAGTTCTTCTTCCTTGAGTATTTCTTCCCTGTATAGGTTTGTAAGGGGAACTTCCGCTGTGGGTATCAAGTACAGGTTATCCCTTTCACACTTGTATAAATCCTCTTCAAACTTAGGTAGCTGACCCGTTCCTATAAGGATTTCGGGTTTTACGAGATGGGGGGGGCAAACTTCTTTGTATCCCTTTTTTGTATGTAAATCAAGCATAAAGTTTATTAACGCCCTTTCAAGCCTCGCCCCCCATCCCTCTATAACCGTGAACCTGCTTCCTGAGAGTTTTGCTCCCCTTTTGAAGTCAAGTATTCCGAGTCTTTCCCCTATCTCCCAGTGGGGCTTCGGTTCAAAGTTAAACTTTCTCGGTTCTCCCCACCTTCTTACCTCAACGTTATCGTTCTCATCTTCACCGACGGGAACACTCTCGTGGGGAAGGTTAGGAATCCAGAGAAGTGTATTTTTAAGTTCTTCTTCAACTCTCCTTAACTCCTCTTCAAGCTTCTCTATTCTTACTTTAAGCTCCTTAACTCTTTCCTGAATGCCGGATGTATCTTTTCCCTCCCTTTTAAGTCTTCCTATCTCCTTACTGAGCTTATTTCTCTCACTCCTGAGACTTTCAAGTTCCTTTATTATCTCTCTTCTTTTTATATCAAGCTCAAGAACTTTATCAACGAGCTTAAGGAGTTCCCTATCCCTCGTTGCGAGCCTTTCTTTTACAAAGTCGGGATTATTCCTTATCAGGTTAATGTCTATCATAAGGAAGTATATTATTACATCCATGTTCGTTGATGCACACACACATATGGAGCTCCTAGCCATTTCAAGCGTTCCCTTTCACTCCTTTAGAGAAAAAAAGGATTTGATTGAATACCTGAAAGGTCTCAATAGGGAAAAGCTCGTTGCCTACGGGCTTGATTACTTCCTCGGTGTAACTCCTGAGGATATAAACTCCCTTGATTATCCGATTCTTCTCCTCTACAAAGATGGACACAAGGGAATACTGAACGACAGTATGAAGAAAGTTCTCGGAAAAAGTGAGAACTTCTTAACGGAAAAGGAACTTTGGGAAGCGGTAAATCTCCTTAAACCGAAAGAGAAGGAGCTAAAGGGGTATATTCTTGAAGGTCTTGAGAAAGCTAAGGAGATGGGTATTTACGAAATTCACGATTACGTTGATACAAAGGTTGCGAGAATTTACTTTGAGCTTGAGCTTCCCGTAAATGTGGTTCTTATGCCCTACTACGAAGACTACAGGGAAGTTTTAAAGCTCTTTGAGAGATACGGCGAGAAGGCAAACCTAAAGCTCGGGTGGGTGAAGGTTTACGTTGACGGCTCAATTTCCGCAAGAACTGCATACCTGAGAGAACCTTACGAGGACACAAAGACGAGAGGAAAGCTCTTAATTTCTGAAGATAGATTAGTAGAAATGATTAAAGAGCTTGAAAGGGAAAACCTCAGGGTGTCCCTTCACGCCATAGGAGATGGGGCTATTGATGTAGCCTTAAGGTCTCTTGAAAAGGCGGACATTTCCCTGAAATACCACAGAATAGAACATGCCGAGCTCATAACACAAGAGCAGATAGAAAAGGCTAAAGAGCTTAACGTTCTTCTCTGTATGCAACCGAACTTTAACTGTTACTACGAGGATATATACGTAAAAGCTCTCGGAAAAGAACGGGCGAAAAAGATAAATCCCGTTGACCTGGTTGATAGACTCGGCGCGGAGCTTATTTTCGGAACCGATATGATGCCCTTTGACGTTAAATACGCAGTTGAGTGTGCAAAGAAAAAACTTCCGGAGGAAAAGGTTATTTATTACTTCGGGGGTTGGAAAAATGATAAAAGTTATTTAACTTAATAAATATGGTAATAGGAATATTGAGCAGATGGAACGCAACATGCGGAGTCTCCCTTCACGGGGAGATGATAGGGAGGGAACTCCTGAGGAGAGGTCACAAGATTAAGGTCTTTGCTCCTTACCTTGAGAGTGCAAATCGCTGGTGGCATCATAAGCTCATAAGACAGGATGAGAAATACGTAATAAGGTGCTACGAAGAGACCTCTCCCGACGGAAAAGAGGGAAAACTTGATCCTGAAAAGGTTCTGAACGAGGATATAGACTTCCTTATAGTTGAAAGTTACGAAAAACTACCTTACAACGACGTTGAAAAGCTCGTAAAACTGCTGAGGGATAGGGGTATTCCCTCAATAGCGATAATCCACGAGACCGTATATGAAGACCTGAAGTATAAGGATATGAATATCTTTGAGAAGGTTGTCGTTTTTGATGAAAGATACGTTAAGGAGGTTCTTAGAGACAAAGTAAGTGAGGATAAAATTGAGATAATTCCTTACCCCTGTTATCCGGTGAGGGAGGGAAAAAGAAAGTTTGCGGAGGACGGAGTTGTCAGATTCTTTTCCTTCGGAAGACAACCAAAGGAAGAATACTGTCCATATATAGAAACGCTAAAGGTTCTTAGAAAAAGGTTTAATAGATTCACCTACAGAGTTGTGAGGGCTATTGAGCCCCTTAGGATTCAGGAAGAATGGATGAACCAAGAGGAAAGGGTCCTTGATTATGAAGACATAGTTAAGGAGCTTCACAGCTCCGATATACACCTTCTTCCGAAGGGAAATACAAATAGGGTTGTCGTATCCTCTACCATTTATCAAGTCCTCGGAACGCTTACGCTTACGGTAGTTCCCGAAAATAGGTTTTTTGAAACCTTACCCCACGGGGAAGATGCTCCCGTAATCTTTTACACGGACGTTGAGGATCTGAAAGATAAACTCCTTGAGGTAATAAAAAACGAAGAGCTGAGAAAGAAAATTAAGGAAAACGCGAAAAGGTTTGTTGAGAAAAACAGTGTTGAGAAGATTACGGATAGATACGAGGAGTTAATCAACTCTGTTGTCCTCAAGAATGTTCATTAGGGTTTCAAGGTCTATTTCTCCTATGACTACGGCGGTGTCAGCCCCGCCGTAAGAGATAATGAGTTTGTCTTCCAGCCTCTGAATACCGCAGGGAAAGACAACTAAGGGCCTGTCCCCGTACTTCTCGTATATCTCCCTTGGCTCAAGGATGTAAAAGGGTGTTACAGCGGTAAATCTTCCCTCATCATTCATAAGAACCGCAAAAACCCTGTAAGCTTGGAGTTCTTTATCAACACCGTGTATCAGAACAAGGAACTCGTTGTTCACCTTTATAGGTGGCGTAGCCCAACCAATCTTTTCCTCAAAGGGAGCACTTTCCATAACCGTTAGGTTTTCTCCTATCTCAATTTCTCGGAGTTCTTCGGACTTGAGAACACTGTCCGGAACTTCACATACCGCAAGGTAAAACTTATCGTTCAACATATGAAGTCTGTGGTAAAGCATAAGTTTCTTTCCCTTAACGAGGAACGCGTTTTTATCACTCTCAACAAAAGTTCTTATCTCCTCGGGCATTCTGAAAACCACAACCTTTTTCCACTCTCCGTTTTTATAAACCGCCGTTACGGGAAGGGTTCTCTCACTCTTAACCTCAACGTTGAAGTAGTTAACGGTTCTTCCGCAGTAAGTCATAAATAGCTTACCGTCTATCTCGTAAACTCTCGGGTCCTCAACGCCCCAGAGATCATATTTTGTATCAGGAATGACTGTAATTTCCGCTTTGTACTCCCTCCTTTCGGAAGAACCGAGCTCATCAAGCGTGATGTCAAACTCGGCGACGGCACTCGCGTAAGTGTAGTATCCCATTATCACCCTTGCGTAAACGCGGAGTTTATCACCAAAAAGGTGTATTGAGGGATTAAAAGCAACCCTTGGAGTTCTTACGGGATAGTTTTTCATAATTAGGTCGTGGCCTGTAATGACCTTTAGCCTTTTCACTATATCCCTCGTTTCAAACCTTCTTTTATCAATAATCTTTCTTGATATGTCCTTCCAAGCGCTCTTCAGCGTAACCATAGCTCAATAATTTTAAACCGTTATACTTGTAATAAAAAGGAGGAGAAGATAATGTTTAAAGGGTCTATAGTGGCTTTAATAACACCTTTTAAAAACGGAGAAGTGGACTACGAAGCACTCGGAAACCTTATAGAGTTTCACGTCGAGAACGGAACGGATGCCATTCTTGTATGCGGGACAACAGGAGAGTCCCCGACCTTAACCTTTGAGGAACACGAGCGGGTTATTGAGTTTGCGGTAAAAAAGGCTAACGGAAGGATAAAGGTTATAGCTGGAACCGGGGGAAACGCCACCCATGAGGCGGTTCATCTTACAGCTCATGCAAAAGAGGTGGGGGCCGACGGAGCTCTGGTAGTTGTTCCCTACTACAATAAGCCGACTCAGAGAGGCCTTTACGAGCATTTCAAAACCGTAGCGAAGGAGGTAGATATCCCTATAATCGTTTACAACATTCCTTCAAGAACGTGCACCGAGATCTCGGTTGATACCCTTTATAAACTTGCGAGTGAGTGTGAGAATATAGTCGGTTCAAAGGAGTCAACTCCAAACATGGACAGAATTTCCGAAATTGTTAAAAGGTTAGGTGAGAACTTCGCGGTTCTTTCGGGAGACGATAGCTTAACCCTTCCTATGATGTCTTTAGGGGCTAAAGGTGTTATATCCGTAGCCAATAACGTTATGCCAAAAGAGGTAAAGGAGCTTACCCGTTATGCCCTTGAGGGAGACTTCAAAAGAGCTAAAGAGATGCACTACTACCTTCACGACCTCTTTAAGGTCTTATTCATAGAGACGAACCCCGTTCCCGTAAAAACCGCATGCTGGATGCTGGGAATGTGCGAGAAGGAGTTCAGGCTTCCCCTTACAGAGATGTCTCCCGAGAACGAGAGAAAACTGAGGGAAGTTCTTGAAAAATACGGGCTACCCCTTAAGAACTGAGGTTCTTTCTCCCGCTCTCCTGAAAGCTTCTTTCTTTAGATGCATCTCTTCTTTTTCCATCTTGGGAATAGAGTCCCACACTATTCCGCAACCCGTAAAGTAGCTTATACTTTCTCCGCTTCCCACCGCGGTTCTAATTAAAACCGAAAGCTTGAAATCTCCGTTCGGGAATAAAATGCCCGCACTACCGCAGTAATATCCCCTTGCGAAGGGTTCAAGTTCGTCTATTATCTCAAGAGCTCTTTTTTTCGGAGCTCCCGTAACCGACGCAGGGGGAAAGGTGTTATAAATAACTTCCTTAAAATCCTTATTAGTTCTTCCCCTCACCTCGGAAACAAGGTGGTAAAGGGTTCTGAATCTCTCAACCTTAAAAAGCTTTTCAACGTAAACGCTTCCCGTTTCACAAACTCTACCAAGGTCGTTTCTCACCATATCGGTAATCATAAGGTTCTCGGATCTCTCCTTTTGGCTTTCCCTCAGGTATTTAGGGTCTTTTGAAGTTCCCTTTATAGGTCTGCTCCTCAGAACATCTTCCCTTTTTTCAAGAAATAGTTCCATAGAACCGCTCATAACGTAAAAATCGTTAAGGTTAAGGTAAAAACCGAAGGGAACAGGTTGAGAGATATAAAAATTTACGAATAAATCAAGAGGTCTTCCCTCAAGTTGGTAATCAAATCTGTTTGTGAGGTTGATTTGGTAAACATCCCCTCTCTTTATGTAATCCTTTACTCTATTTACTCTTTCCATAAATTCTTCATCTGTGAGGGCTGAACCTTTCGGGTATAAGCTTACTTCCCTTGAAAATACCTTCCCAAAGGGGATTAGCTCTCGGAGTTCCAAATAAACTACCTTTGGCTTTTTTGAACTTTTAACGTTAACGCTGAGGGTTTCCGAGGAAAGCTCGTAGGAAATGAGAATGAAAGCAAGTGAATTTTCAAGCCTTATGTCCCGAAGACTCTCGTAAAACTCTACCTTTTTTATTTTTGCCCTTAATAATTTCTTTTTTCCGAGCCAAGCTCCCGATAGTATGAGTTCCATACCTTATAACTTTCCTTCGTATGATCTCTCATAAAGCTCGTAAACAGTATCCATATCAACCTCTACCGGGTTAACACTAAAGGCGTTCCTTCCGCACATGTAAACGTCTTCCGCAAGTCTTTCAAGCTTTTCTTTTTCTACACCGAGTTCTTTAAGGGTTTTAGGAAGGTTAAACTTTTCTATGAACTTTACGAGGGCATCAACAGCTTTATGGGGTTTTTCTTCCTCACCGAGAAGCTTAGCAAAGAGTGCGTATTTTTCCGGATTACCCTTATAGTTAAAGGCTGTTACGTATGTAGAAAGTGCAGAAAGGCCTTCCGCGTGAGCGACGTTCGGGTAATGCCCCGAGATAGGGTGTTCCATAGCGTGTATGAGAGCTACACCAAGGTGGTCTATAGCTATACCCGCAAGCATTGCGGCGTAGCTCATATACCTCCTTGCCTGCTTATTTTCGGGTTCTTCGTAAGCAACGGGTAACCATTTTGCTATAAGCTCTGCGGCCTTTACAGCGTACTCCTCTGCTATGAAGTTTTCCCTTTTGTTCGTTAAACTCTCAAGAGCATGCATGAGGGCGTCAAATCCTGTTATAGCGGTAAGCTCGGGAGACATAGTGTAGGTAAGTTCAGGGTCAACGAGAGCAACCTTAGGATAGTTAAGACTGTGGGATATAACCATTTTTTCCTTGGTCATAGGATTTGTAAGGACCGAGTATCTGTTTACCTCGCTTCCGGTCCCTGCGGTTGTAGGTATCGTTATGACGGGACGATTAAGGTAAGGGATTAACCTGCTACCTTCGGGATACCTCACGTAATCCCAGGCATATCCCTCATTTGATGAGACTATTGAGATTGCCTTTGCCGCATCAAGAACACTTCCCCCTCCGATGCCTATTATGAAGTCTACTTTTTCCCTTACAGCTATATCGGCTCCTTTGTTTACCTGCTTATCGGTAGGATTCGGCGTTATCTCGTCGTAAATTACATACCTTATTCCGTACTCATCGAGGCTTTTGGTGAGCTTATCAAGGGCTCCCGAAATTTTAGTGCTTTTTCTTCCAGTAACTACTAATGCCTTAAAGCCGAAACGTCTCCCTACCTCTCCCGCTTTCTTTATCGCTCCTTCACCAAAGTATATCTCAACGGGTCTATACTCGTTAACTCTTGCCATGAGTATAAAATATAAGCTGTTATAATATCTTCTTCTGGACAACGGAGGATTTAAAGATGAAAAGGGTTAAGGTAAAACTTTATCCAAGAAAACCTGGAAGGAAGAGTGAGCTGAAGAGGAAAAGAAGAGAAGGCTGGCTTCCCGTGGAGATATACGGAAAGGGAGTTGAGAACAGACACGCGTGGATAAGCGTTAAGGATTTCGCATCCCTTCCCCACGGGGAGGCTTTCCTTATTGAGGGTGAGCTTGATGGGGAAACAAGGGTTTACCTTCTTAAGGATATCCAGTTCGGGTGGCTCGGAAATAATCCCATTCACGTTGACCTTTACGACCTATCTAACGTTCAAGAGATTGAGGTTGAGGTTCCGATTGAGTTTGTAGGAACACCTCAGGGTGTTGAAGCGGGGGGAACCTTTGAGCCCGTTATGCACACATTAACCGTAAAGGCTCCGCCCGCACAGATTCCCGAAAAGATAGTTGTTGACGTGAGCGGACTGGGTCTCGGTGAGGCTCTTCACGTCAGGGACATAAAACCTCCCGAGGGATGCGTAATTCTTGACAACCCCGACGAAACGGTAGTGGTAGTTTATGAGCCTGAAGAAGAGGTAACTGAGGAAACGGCTGAAGAACAGCCGGAAGAACAAACCTCCTAAATGGATATACGGCTTGTAGTTGGTCTGGGAAATCCGGGAAAGGAGTATGAGAAAACGAGGCACAACGTCGGGTTCATGGTAATAGACGAGCTCGTAAAAGCCCTAAGGGCTAAGGGTCCCTTTGAGGAAGCCCTTTCCCTCACTTACCATGTTCGCTTTCCTCATAAAGAGGTAATCCTTGCAAAGCCTATGACCTATATGAACAACTCGGGTGCAGCCGTTTACAACCTTCTTGAGGAGTATAAGCTCTCTCCCGAGGAGATGATAGTCGTTTACGACGACCTTGATCTTCCGCTCGGAAGTATGAGACTTCGTCTTAAAGGCAGCTCCGGAGGACATAAAGGTGTTGAATCAATAATAAAATACATAGGGACCCAGAACTTTCCCAGGTTACGTATAGGCATAGGAAGACCTAAAAAGAAGGAAGACGTCGTTAAATACGTCCTTTCCCCTTTTCCTCCTGAGGAAGAGAGGGTAATCTCAAATGTAATAAAGAAAGCGGTAAGATGTCTGATAAGAGGGGTTGAAACTTCTCCTGAACAAGCAATGGAATACTGCAACAGGCAGGATGTGATTTAAGGGAGACCTTTATGGAAGAACAGAAGAGAAAACATGAGTATTGCGACGAAGATGATGAAATAGACATATTTGAACTTCTTGAAATTCTCTATAAAAAAAGGTTAATTATAGTTTCTACAACTTTGATTTTCACTTTATCCGCTATTTTAATTTCTCTTATAATGCCCAAGACTTATAAAGCCGAGGTTTACTTTGAGATAGCGGATTATATATACGATCAATTTAGAATAACTCCCTTAACTGTAGATATCTTAAAAGCAGGTGTTGAATCTTACATAAAAAGCAAAAATCTAGAAATAGATATAAACATTTCAAACATAAGAAGGAAAGAAAACTTAGGGAAGATTGAAGTTTTTGGAAGATCAAAAGATGAAGCAATGAGAAATTTAAGTAAGGTTGTTCAAATAATTAATAACATCGTTGTTAAGGAAAAGGTTGAATCTCTTAAGAGACTTGTGAAAACGAGAATCAACATTATAGACTTTACTCTAAAAAGCTTCGCGGAATACCTTCCCGATAAAACAACTATTTCAATATCTCAACTCAGAAAAAAATACTGCAAGATTGGTTGAAAAAAGCTAAGCTTATAGAGTTTACGAGTGATGTTATTGTTTACGACAAACCCGCAAGGCCTAAACCTATACTCATAACTTCCGTTGCCTTTGTAATGGGAAAACAGAAAGTCAAGAGAAGCTTAACTGTTGTTTTTCCGTAAGCTCGTAGAGTTTTTCAGCCAATTCCCTTAGCTTTTTTGAGTTCTCAACGTTCTCTCTCAGGTGGTAGGGAATCGCCTCCTCTCCCCAATAAGCCCCAACCA
>NZ_JBSLZM010000012.1:0-28123 GCF_056494385.1 Aquifex sp.
AGGCTCTTCTTGAGTTTAAGGTTTTTGAAGATGAAAATCCTGAAGAACTGATAAATAAAATTTACGAAGTTAAGGAGAAGCTGAATACGGGATGTAAGATAAACATAAAGGTTGAGGATACGGAGGCTTTCCAGATTTTTAATACGGACGGACTTCTTCCCGTTTTAAAGAAAGTTCTTGAGAGAATTGAGGGCGAAGCAAAAGAAGGGGTTATGCCCTCCTGGACTGATGCCAGCAATTACCACAAGGCGGGTTATCACTGCGTAATTTTCGGATACGGAAGCCTCCTTGACAGTCACACAGACAGGGAAAGTATATACATTGAAGAACTTGAAAAGTTTACAATATTTTTTTACGAGCTTTTTAAGGAGCTTTCAGGTTTTTAGGTATTTTCTTCTTACCACTTGGAGGAGGTTGTGTGCCAGCCGTGTGGGTTCCGGGATTCGGTAGATTGAGGTTTTTAAAACAAGTTCTATCGCTGTTTTTAGGCTTATGCGGTGCCCGACGGAAACGTAAACGGGTGATGTGTGGGACTTCGTTCTTAGAATAGCTCCGATAATTCTTGATTTATACCTGAGGTATGTATAGCTACCTCTTTCAAGGGGAGGTTCTTTTCCGTATCCGAATAGCCTTGACTTGGCTACACCCACGCTTACCTGGCCTGTCTCAACACCGAAATGGGAAGCTATACCGCATCCTCTCGGGTGAGCTATACCTTGCCCATCTATGAAGTAAACGTCAGGTTTTACCTTAGCTGTTTCGTATAGCTTAAGAAGTAAAGGAAGCTCTCTGAAGGCAAGGAATGTGGGAATATATGGAAACTCAACTATATCCTCAACAACGTGTTTATAAATGGGCTTCAAGGTTTTTAAGTCTATTACAACGAGGGAAGCCCAGGCACGGGTAGGATTTTCCTTTATTTTTTCAAAGGTTAAATCCATTCCACCTACGGTTTCTATCCTCTCAAAGTCATCTTTCGCTATTACCTTTTTCGCACACTCTATTTGAATTCTTTTAAGTCTTTCAAGGGTTTTTTCGTCTACTTCTTTGATTTTACACCCTCCGCTATCTCAAGGAAGTTTTTAAGTATCTCTATCCCGTATTGGGAAAGGACGGATTCAGGGTGAAACTGAACACCGAAAACGGGATAATCTATATGCTGTATTCCCATAATCTCTTTATCGTCGGATTCTGCGGTTATCTTCAGAACTTCAGGAAGGCTTTTCCGCTCTATAGCAAGGGAATGGTACCTTACCGCTTCAAAGGGAGAGGGTATGCCTTTGAATACTCCTTCACCCGTATGGAAAATCTTTGAGCTCTTACCGTGCATAAGTCTTTTTGCATTTACTATTTTCCCTCCGAAGGCGTAACCTATAGACTGGTGTCCGAGACAAACACCAAGAATGGGGTAATCCCTGTAATACTCCTTTATGAGGGGAACTGATATTCCCGCTTCTTTGGGTGTGCAGGGTCCCGGGGATATTACGATTGCATCGGGGTCTATTCGCTTTACTTCATCAAGATTTATCTCGTCGTTTCTCTTCACTATTACATCTGCACCAAGAGAACCGAGATACTGAACAAGATTGTAGGTAAAACTGTCATAGTTATCTATCATTAAAACTTTCATCTGTCCGTTTCTCCAACAACCGGGTCTATACTTGCGAGAACCGTAACAGCGTCCGCTACATACCTGTCCTTCATGAGGTGAGGATAAATACACAGGTTGTAGAATGATGGCGGTCTTATCTTAACCCTGTAGGGCGTAGTTCCGCCGTTTGAAACGACGTAAAAACCGAGCTCTCCTCTGGGATTTTCTCCTGAGGAGTATATCTCACCCACGGGTGCCTTTAATCCTATACCATCCAGGGAGAGTTTTAGCTTGCCTTCTCCCTCGTAAAAGAAAGGTTCGTTCTTTGACATTTTTTCAAGTTTTGCAACACACTGCTCTATTATCCTTACGCTTTGACGCATCTCCTCTATCCTTACGAGGTACCTATCGTAGCAATCCCCTACTTCTCCTACCGGTATGTCAAACTCAACCTCGTCGTAGGCGTCGTAAGGTTCAAACTTCCTTATATCGTAAGGTATTCCCGAACCTCTTATTACGGGTCCTGTAACGCCGTGATAGTATGCGGTTTCTTTTGTTATCACTCCAACGCCTTTATTTCTCCTTAGCCATATACGATTTCTTGTAAGTATCGTTTCCCAGTCTCTTAACTCTGCAAGGAACTTCTTAATGAAGGCTTTTATAACCTCAAGAGCACCTTCGGGTAAGTCCATTCTTACACCGCCTATTCTCGGGTAGGAGATTGTGAGCCTGGCACCTGTTATTCCCTCTATTATGTCCATTATCTTTTCCCTTTCCTTGAAAGCGTAAAGGAATATGGTGAGTGCCCCGAGGTCAAGAGCGTAAGTCCCCAGCCAGAGGAGGTGGGAGTTAATCCTTTGAAGTTCGGACATCATCGTTCTTATATACTTAGCCTTCGGGGGAACTTTATCGTGAATACCCATAAGTCTTTCTATTGTCACTACCCAAGCCTGATTTGAGCAGAGAGCGGATATGTAATCCATTCTGTCGGTGTAAACGAGAAACTGGTTATACATCTCGTTTTCCGCAAGTTTCTCAACTCCCCTATGGAGCTGTCCAAGGATTACGTCCGTTTGGACTATCCTTTCCCCTTCAAGGTCAAATAAGAACCACATAGTCCCGTGAGTTCCCGGATGAAGGGGTCCCCAGTTCAGAACTATTTGGGCTTTCTTCTTAAGTCTCTTTTTTTCCGTAACTTCCAAGTCCTCAAGGGTGGGAACACGGGTATGCATACGTTCGTAGTTCATAGTTCCCTCAAGGTTGTCCCCGAATATAACCTCGTTAAGAGAGGGAAGTTCCTGTTCGGGAATACCCTCAAGGGGAAAGTCTTTTCTAAGAGGAAAGTAGGGGTATGTATCCCACATAAAAGCCCTTACCAAATTCTCGTGTCCCTCATACTGGATTCCGAACATATCGTAACATTCCCTTTCAGCCCACTTCCCCGCAAACCAGAGTTTTTCTATCGTCGGTAGAGTTCCATTAGTTCTTGTTTTTACAATTACTCTTTTCTTCTCGTCAACGTTGTAGAGTATATAGAAAGCCATAAACCTTGATTCTTTATCCTCGGGAAAGGCTATTATATTTTCCTTCACAGCCTTGTTGTATTCCTTTTCTTTCTCAAGTAGGTCCTTAAGGTCAACTACCGAGTGTTCAATGAAGAGTTTAAAACCGAGCTTATCTTTCAGGTATTTAAGAAGTTCTATAAGTTTATCCTTCGGGACGTGTATTGATGTAGCGTTACTCCCTTCAACCACTTTAGCCTCGGGGAATAGTTTTAAGAGTTCCTGAAAGTCGCTTTCCTTTGCCCAGGGCATAATTCTCCTCCGCTTTAAGACTTTTTATTAATATAGCACCATAGTGTTATCTTATATATGTAGTTATGCAGTTCCTAAAAGGGGATAAAGTCTTTAACTTCTTACTTGGTCTCATATACGGATACAGAACTGCCAACATGGATATGAAGATAAGACCTATTTCGGAGTTTAAGGAAGAGGAGTATAAGGATTTTACTCTTTATTACTTAAATAAGGAAAAAGGAGAAGTGAGCAAGGAGAAACCTCTTGAGGAATGCAGTCATATAGTTGCTATAAAGGAAGACCACACAGAGAAAAAAGTAAAGATTGTTATTTTTAAGAAGTAGTTTATAATAAATTTCCATAGGGGCTAAAAAGCCCCGTTGGCTTCTTGGCAATGGAATAAGGAATGTGCATCAGGATATTTTGATGCTTCGATGTTTTGATGACACTTTTATTTTCGTGTTGATTAATAAAGAGAAGATGAGGCTAAATTTTTGAACATTTTCCCGCACTCCGAATTTCCGAAAATTATGTGGACTTTCTTAAGTTCGGGAGTTTCATAAGTTATTTATAGAGCTTTATAATCTTTTTAAAGGAGCGCGGGGTTCCTAATTAACCGTGTGGAGTTGAAAGTCACGGTCTTCTACTTTTTCCGTGGCTAAATATTCAATGTTCCTAATTAACCGTGTGGAGTTGAAAGTGCAGATATCCTCGGGGGTGTGACGAGGAAAACAAGAATAAGAACAATAGTTCCTAATTAACCGTGTGGAGTTCAAAGGTAAAAAAATTGTGTCAGATTTTGGTTATCCTCTAAGTTAAAATAAGTAATTGGAAGAAGAAGGAGTTTAAAAATTAGCTATATTTGAAAGCACGAACTTTGCTATGCCCACCCCACCCGCTGAAGTAAGCTTCTCACTCACCCCTTCAAGGAATGCATCGTAATACATCCTGGTCGTGAAGTCTTTTTCCGAAAGCATAGGCTTGAAGGCTACTTTTAGTATTTCTTTTATAAAGATAGCTTCAAGTTCCTTTGAAAGTTCCTCGGGATTTTTCTTTACAAGCTCGCCGTATGTTAATGAGGGAGGAGGAAAGTATACTTTACTCAACTTTTATCCTCTTTGACTTTGTAGGTTTCCTTTCAGCTTCCTTAATCCTTTCTTCAAGAACCTTTATCTCGTAGTCAAGTATAGTTCTGAATATCTTCAGAACCGAGAGAGGTATCGCATATAGGTTCTTCATAACCTCTTCCCTTACCTCTTTGGGGGGAATACAGAACTCCATAATACGGAAGAACTCCCTCCTCATCTCTTCAAGCTCTTTCTCCATCGTGGGGGTTTTTAGCTCTTCTGTTTGAACCGCTTCCTTTTTTTGCTCCATAGAATATAATTTAAGCACTTGGATAGAGGATAAAGCGATGATTGGAGCGGTATTTGAAAAGCTGTGCCCTAACTGCGGCGGAGAGATTACTTCCTATAGACTTCTCAAGGGTCTTCCCTGTGAGAAGTGTCTTCCGATAGAGGTAGAAAGAGAGAGGGTATGTTCCGAGATAAAGGAGGGAAGGTTTAAAGATTTTTGTTCCCTTCTTGACGAGTTAAGGGAATGGGAAGGGTTCTTTAAAGAAAAACTGGGAACATCTCCTTGGAGTTTGCAAAGGTCATGGGCTCGGAAGGTCTTCCTTAATCGTTGTTTTGCTATGCTCGCACCTACGGGTGTGGGTAAGACTACCTTCGGGCTTTCTATGGCTTCGTACCTTGCGGGTAAGGGAAAGCGTTCCTATATAATTCTTCCTACACAGCTTCTCGTTGAACAGGTTTCCGAAAGACTGAAAAAGTTCGGGGTAAAGGAAGAGGAACTAATAGTATGGGGAAAGCTTAGTGAGAAGAAGAAGAAGGAGTATAAGGAAAGGATAAGTAAGGGAGACTTTAATGTTCTTATATCCACTTCTATGTTTCTCTATAAAAATTACGAGATACTTCCTAAAGACTTTGATTTTATATTCGTTGACGACGTTGACAGCTTCCTGAAAACCGCAAAAAACGTTGATAAAGTTTTATACCTTCTCGGATTTTCGGAAGAGGATATAAATAAAGCCTTTGAATTAATTAAGCTGAAAGAAAAGCCTAAAAAAACCGAGGAGGACTGGGAGGAAATAAGAAGAAGAACGGAAGAACTCAGGGAGATCGCAAAGAAGAGAAAGGGAGTTATAGCTGTTTCCTCCGCTACGGGAAATCCTCGCTCAAACAGGATTAAGCTTTTTAGGGAACTCCTCGGTTTTGAAGTAGGAAAACCTGTTTTATTCTTAAGAAACATTGTAGACGTCTACGAGGAAGCGGAGAACCTTGACAGAACGCTCGTGGAGAGGGTGAAAAAACTCGGAAAGGGGGGGCTCGTTTTTGTTTCATCCGACTACGGAAAGGATAAGGTTGAAGAGATTAAAAAACTTCTTGAAGAAAACGGAATAAAGGCAATCACCTACGAGGAGAAGATAGAACCCTTTGAGAGGGGTGAGGTTGATGTAGTTATAGGTATTTCCTCATACAGGAACCCTCTTGCGAGGGGTATAGACCTTCCCCACGTTGTTAGATATGCTGTATTTTACGGTGTTCCGAAGATAAAGGTTTCCCTAAAGGTTGAGACATCCGTTTCCCACCTCCTGTGGGCTCTCCTATCTCTCAGACCACTCATAACTAAGGATAAGGAGCTTAAGGATTACGTTAAGAAGGTTGACAACTGGATACAGAGATTAAGGAGATACTCCTTCTTAAGTGAGGAGTTCGTGGAAAACAACCTTGAACTAAAAGAGAGGATAGAAAACCTCACAAAGGAGATAAGGGAGTTTTTACTCAGCGATAGCTTGATAAAAAAGATTAAGAAGTCCGACGAGGTAACACTAAGGGTATCCGAGGAAGGATACGAGCTCGTTGTTGCGGACGTTACGGGATATTTACAGGCGAGCGGGAGAACGTCCCGTATGTACGCCGGTGGTCTCACAAAAGGTCTCAGCCTTATTCTCGTTGACGATAAAAAAGCCTTTAAGAACCTTGAGAAAAAGGTAAGGTGGTTTAACCAGGACATAAGCTTTAGGTCTTTATCGGAGGTAAACCTTGAGGAGATACTAACGGAGATAGACGAAGACAGGAGAAAGGTAAAAGAGATTCTTGAGGGTAAGGTAAAGCCCGAATACAAGGAACATGTGAAGCCCGTTCTCGTCATCGTTGAGAGCCCGAACAAGGCGAGAACCATAGCGAACTTCTTCGGAAAACCCGTGAGCAGGAAGCTCGGCGGTATAGACGTTCTTGAGGTTATGGTGGGAGACCTCTATCTTATGATTACAGCATCCCTTGGACATATACTTGACCTTATAAAGAATAGAGCTTTTCACGGTGTCATAGTTCAGGACGGGGAATACGTTCCAGTATACGAGATTATAGAAGGAAAGGAGAAAGTGATTGAGGGATTAAGGGAAGTTGCCCAAGAGGTGGACACCGTTCTCGTCGGAACAGACCCCGACACCGAAGGGGAAAAGATAGGGTGGGACATAGGAGCCCTTCTCAGTCCCTTTATGGAAAACATAGAAAGAATTGAGTTTCACGAAGTCACGAGGAAGGCAATAAGGAACGCTATAGCGAACCCCAGGAGTTTTAACGAGAATTTAGTAAAGGCACAGCTTGTAAGAAGGATAGCGGACAGGTGGGTGGGCTTTGAGGTATCCCGTATTCTTCAGCAAACTTTTGACAAGAGTTGGTTATCGGGTGGAAGGGTTCAGATACCCGTTCTCGGTTGGATAATAGAGCGGGAAAAGCTATACAGGAAGAAAAAACACATCGTTCAGATAACCTTTAAGGAGGACGGAAAGTGGTTCAGGCTTGAATATGAGTTTACCGATAAAAAATCCGCAAAAGCTTTTTACGAGAACTTAAAAGAGGTAGAGGTTGAAACCGTTGAGGAGTGGGAAGAGGAAAGAAAGCCTCTACCTCCCTTTACAACGGATACTATGTTAAAAGAGGCTTCCGACAGATACAGACTCCCCGTTCCTAAGGTTATGTCCCTTGCTCAGGAGCTGTTTGAATACGGTCTCATCACCTATCACAGGACGGACTCAACGAGAGTTTCGGACGTAGGCGTAAACGTCGCAAGGGAATGGATAAGTGAAGAGCTCGGAAGCGACTATTTCACACCGAGAACCTGGGGAGAAGGCGGAGCCCACGAGTGTATAAGACCCACAAAACCCCTTGACGTTGAAGACCTAAGGTCCATGATTTATGCGGGACAGCTCCAAAATCTAACAAGGGAACACCTCCTCCTTTACGAGCTCATATTTAAACGCTTTATGGCCTCCCAGATGAGACCAGCAAAGGTAAAGGTAAGGAGGGTTAAGATAAAAGCCCTTTACAGGGAAACTGAGCATAAACTCAGCGTTGAGATTACACAAGATGGTTTTAACAGGGTTTACAGCATAGAGCTTAACCCTAACCTCCAAGGAAAGGTTTACGTTGAGGACAAGAAGGAGCTAAAGAGCGTTCCGATGGCCTACCTCTATACCCAGGGTAGCCTCGTTGAAGAGATGAAGAGAAGGGGTATAGGGAGACCCTCAACCTACGCAACGATAATCTCTAAGCTCCTTGAGAGGGGATACGTTATAGAGCGAAACGGTTTTCTTATACCGACAAAATTGGGGAAACAGGTTTACGAGTTTCTAAAAAGTAAGGAGAAGATAATACCTTTCGTTTCGGAGGAGTTCACAAGAAGGCTTGAAAAGCTCATGGACATGGTTGAAGAAGGTAAGGAAGATTATAGGAATATACTAAGAGAGCTATATAATGAGGTTAGGGAGTTTGAGAAAGCGGTTGTGGAGTGAGGAGGTAGGAAATGTTTGAGGTAAGGGAAGAGGAAATTGTCGCAAAGAGCGTAAGGATAGAACCGATAGGGAAACCCGAGCGTTGTAGAGATGCGGAAAACTCAAAGTTCTGGTGTATGAAGGTGAAGATAGTATTTGACAACGGAGAGGAGAGGGAGTATACCCTGAAGGGATACAGTGAGATAAAAGAGCTTGAAAACTTCCTGAACAACAAGAAAAACATACAGGACATACTTAACCACGGATACGTTCTCCTAAAGAATGGTGAGATAAGGGTTTACTACCCAACTGTTGAAGAACTCTCAAAGAAGTATGAGGAGCAAAGACCAAAGAGAAGAACAGCAAGGAAAAAAGAGTCTTAAGGTCCTACGTGTCTTATGAATGCAGGAATTTCTTCCGTTCTGAGCCATCCCGCACGGTCTAACCTTTCGTCTATATACTCCTCGGGTTTTCCGAGTTTTTGAGATAGATACTTTACGAAGCTTTCTCTTTTGCCTCTAAACTTCTCTATTTCCTCCTCGGAAACCTCGGGGAATATAAAGGTTACTCTTCTCTTTATCTCGTCCCATACCTTTTTGCTATCGTATATGGAGAACTTCTTATCCCTTACCCCCGTAACCACTGTGAGCTCCTTCAGGAGTTCTATATTCTCCGGAGAGTTTATGAGTATCGCTTCCGCCATGACGGGGTCTACCGTGTAGTATAGTCCGAATAGCTTTCCGAGGAGTCTTCTTTTAGTTCTCATAAATAGGTGTAACTTATCGTGAACCTCGGGAACTTTGTCGTGAACGAGCTCGTAGTAGTTGAGAAGTTCAAGCTCTCTTCCGCCGAGATACCTTATATGGGCTGCAAGACCGAGGATATCGTATTTCTCCGCAGTTACTTGGAATTTCTGTTCTTCCTTCTTTTCTTCTTCCGGATACTTTACCTCTACATCTTCATGTATGGGGGGAACTATGTGCCACCCGGGTGCCTCCCATCCCGCCTTCCTGAGAATCTGTTCTGCTCCCGATTCGTCTATGTTATACCTTTCCATGAGGAGCTTCTTTAAGCCTTCCCTGTTCTTGTAATACTTATCAAGTTCTTCGTCGGGTATATCAACCTCAACGTAAACGAGCTTCTCCTTTCCGGTATCGGGGTCCCTTATTATTATGTTCTTCCGACCTTTTAGGTTTCGCTTTATAAAGGACCACTCCTCGGGCGTCATTACCGGGTCGGGGTGAACACCCGGTGAGAATTCACTCTCAAGCTCAAGGTAAGGGACACTTTCATACCAGGTTGCGAGGTTGAGCTTATCCTCTATCATTTCTTCGGGTTCTCCCAGTTTTTCCTTTACGTATTCTATAAACTCCTTCCTCTTGAACTTGAATCTGTCTATCTCTTCAAAGGTGAGCTGCGGAAAGAGGATTTTCAGCTTATACCTTATGTAATCCCAGTTTCCGAAGAGATTTTGGGGTTCAAGAACGTCCTCAAAGTAAGGGTGTTTTTCTATAAACTCAAAGAAGTAACCTATGAAGGTTCTAACTTTTGGGTCCGTTGACATTAGTATCTCTATAAACCTCGGGTCGTAAAACTTCAGAATGGTTAGAAGCCTCGCTATGTTTATCTTCTTTATGTTGTGAAGGTGACAGAACTCAATTCTATAATCCTTGGGAAACTTGTGGTTATTCTTACAGTAATCGTTTAATAAATCCATTTCCCTTTTTATGAGTTCTCTAAAGATAACCGCCTTCTCAGTTCCATTTATTTTTTCTTTTGTTACAAGTGTTCCAAGTAAATCCATCTTCTCCCACCTCCTTTAGCTTTTACTCTAGTCCCTTTCCTTTTCGTTTTCAATTCAGAATTCTTATAACTTGCTCAAAAATCTTTATAGGACTTATGTCAAGACACTTGTAGTTTATCGGACAGCTTCCCTTGCCGTGAATATCACAAGGTTGACAATCAAGGCATTTGCAAAAAACAACTCCCTCATCGGGATAAAGGGAAAAGCCGAGAGTCGGATGGGTGCCCCCGTAAATCTGAATTGCCTTTGTTTTTACTGCCCTCGCACAGTGAAGAAGCCCGCTGTCGTTTCCGATAAAAAGTCCTGCTCCCTTTATAACTGCAAGAACGTCTATTAGCTCAAGTTTTCCGCATAAATTTATTCCGGGGAAATCCCTTGAAAGCTCGTAATCCTTCTTATCTCCTACGACAACAACGTTAAAACCTTCCTTTATAAGGATTTCGGAAAGCTCCCTGTAGTAGGGATACCTTTTTTTCTTGTATCTCGCTCCCGGTGCTATGACTATGTAATCCCCGTAAAGCTCCTTAAACTTCTTTACCCTTTCCTCGGAAACTTTTATATAAGGCCTTGTGTCCTTTATTTGGACTATTCCATTAAGGCTTTCTGCGTAAGCCTCGGGAACGTAGTAAGGTTTTCTAAAGAACTTAAAGTAAACAGAGAGCCTCCTCCTTATGCTTTCCTTCGGATAGCTTTTCCATTTGCCCCCGAGGAAAAGTCTAACAAGGTAGCTTTTAAGATTCTTGTGAAGGTCTATCTTGAGCTCATAACTTTTTTTAAGATGCTTTAAATCTTTTAGTAAATTCTCCTTCGTAGTTTCTATCACATTTACCCGGTTGTCGTCAAGAAATAAGCCTCCGTAGGGCTTGAAGGTAAGTAAGTCTATCTCGTATCCCTTTTCCCTTAAAGGTCCGAACAGACAGGAAGTTAAAACAACGTCCCCAAGCGAAGAGAAACGGAGTATTAAAGCTCTCATAACACTTCACCCAGAAAGGAAGCAACGATGGGTATTGAGAGATTATCATCAACGGAAAGTTTTAAACTTTCTACGAAGGCGGAAACAAGGGAGATAAAAAAGGCTTTGTAGAAGTCCGTAACAAAAAGGAGAATGACAAAGCTTGCAACAAAAAACGCAACACTTCCTTCAAGGGTCTTTTTGGGGTTGTAAAAGAGCTTCCTCTTACCGAAATAATACCCGAGAAGTCCCGAAAATCCGTCTCCTACTGCGAGGACTATAACTCCATAAACGGCTTCTTTTCCGAATAGTATATAAGATATAAAAACACCGAGAAGGGCATAAAGGGATTGAATTCCCGGTTTTTTTATGTTTTCTTCCCTTTCAAATAGATCTATAAGAGGTTTAAATAAGGGGTATACTTTCTCGTTTTTTAATATGATGAGAAGATTCAAAAATATTCCCAAGGAAAAAAGAAAGATGTTCAGCCAAAAGGGAAAGTATAAAACGGGAATTGCAAGGAAAAGTAATGAGCATATATGAAAGAGCTTCCTTCTCAGCTCAAGCATTAAACTTAAAATTATGACACCCTGTGAACGTTTAAACAACGTATTAGAGAGAGTAGAAAAAGCCTGTGAAAGAGCCAAAAGGGGGAAAATGTGTGCACGACTACTCGGAGCTTCAAAAACCGTTCCTCCCGAAAGGATTAAGGAGTTTTACGAGTGCGGGCTTAAGCTTTTCGGAGAAAACAGGGTTCAGGAGTTCCTGAAGAAATACGAAGCTCTCAAAGGGATTGGTATTGAGTGGCACTTTATAGGACAGCTTCAGACCAATAAAGTTAAGTATTTAATGGGAAAGGTCAGACTTATACACTCCCTTGATAGGAAGAGCCTAGCGGACGAGATACAAAAAAGGGCATTTAGGAAAAACCTTGTACAGGAGGTTTTAATAGAGGTAAACGTAGGAGGTGAGGAGACTAAAGCGGGTGTTTCCCCCGAAAACCTAAAGGAGCTGTTTGAGTATACCCTTAGCCTTCCGAACATTAAAGTTCTCGGTTTAATGAGCATTCCCCCCTATCTTGAGAACCCGGAGAATGTGAGACCATACTTTAGGAAACTTCGCGAACTTAAGGAAGAGCTTGAAAGGGAGTTTAACGTCTCTCTTCCGCACCTTTCCATGGGTATGTCCCACGACTTTGAGGTTGCTATAGAGGAAGGGGCAACAATAGTGAGAATAGGTACCCTTCTGTTCGGAGAGAGGAGGGAATAATGGAGCTCAAGTATAAGATTTGGTTTGAAGAAAAGGGAGAACCAGTCCTTACAGACCTGAAATACAGAATACTGAAGGAGATAAGAAAAACAGGTTCCATAAAAGAAGCTTCAAATAGGCTGGGAATATCTTACAAGAAAACTCTTGAACATATAAAGGTCATGGAGAAGAGGCTGGGGAAGAAAATAGTTGAGAGGGAAAGGGGAAAAGGTGCAAGGGTGACCCAGGAAGGGGAAAAACTCATAAAGGAATACGAGGAAGCCAAAAGGCTCTTTGACAATATAGTTAAATCCTTATACAGGTGAGTTAAAATAAAACTAAAAATTCCTAAGGAGGTTCGTTAATGCAGATGGATTCCGACTTTAAGATAGGCTATGAACTACTCCAGAAATTTAAGGAACAGCTTGAAGCTATAGCAAACGCAAAGAATGAGATGGAGCTTCTTGAAACAGTAGAAGCTATTAAGGAACCGATAAGAAATGCCACATACAGAATTAAGGTAGGGAACGGTCCTCTTAAGGAAGACCTTCTTTCAGCTTTATCCGTAATAGTGAGAGAGATAAGGGAGTTTAACAGCCCTGAAGAGCTTAAAGAGAACGCTAAAAAAGTTCTTGAGCTTTTAAATAACCTTGAAGCTCAAGTAGCTTAAATAATTGGGGGAGGGGTAAACCCCTCCCTTTAGAAAAATTACTCGTTGAGAACCTCTCCGACTCTTCCGACGAGTTCTTCGGAAGGCTTGAGGGTCTTCTTTCCGGGTTCCCACTTTGCGGGACAAGCTTCTTCCGGGTGAGACATGAGGTATACGTTTGCTTCCATCTTTCTTACAAGCTCGTCAGCGTTTCTACCGACATTGTAGTAGTTAACTTCACTTCCAACGAGCATACCTTCAGGGTTAATTATGAATGTTCCTCTGAGTGCGAGTCCCGTGTTTTCGTCGTAAACTCCGAAGAGTCTGGATATCTGTCCCGTGGGGTCTGCTCCCATGGGATACTTTACGTTCTTGAGAAGAGGTTCATCCCTGTGCCATGCAAGGTGAACGAACTTCGTGTCCGTGGATACGGATATAACCTCGCATCCGAGCTCCTTAAGCTTTTCATACTTTTCCGCAAGGTCCGCAAGCTCCGTGGGACATACGAACGTGTAGTCCGCGGGGTAGAAGAAGAGTATTACCCACTTCCTTTCCTTTAGGAGGTCTTCAAGAACAATCTTTCCGAACTTACCCGTGGAAGGGTCGTAAATTTCCATCTCAAAATTAGGAACCTTGTCTCCTACCCTGAGCGGGCACTCGGTTATTATCTTTTTGGCTACTTCCTTTACATCCATAGCTTACACCTCCTTTGAAAATTATTTTCAATTAAATATTATACTCAAAAATCCAATTTAAACAAGTTCCTTAACCTTGTTCACAACTTCGTCGTAATCGGGTTCCTGCGTTATCTCGGGAACGAGCTGTATATACGCTATCTTTCCTTCTTTGTCTACTATGAAAACAGCCCTTGCGAGTAATCCTTTGAGAGCTCCCTCTCCTATAAGAACGCCATACTTCTCCATGTCTCTGTATCTAAAATCGGAAGCTACCGTGACGTTTTGTATGTTAAAGCTCTCACAGAACCTCTTCTGGGCAAAGGGAAGGTCCATTGATACAACGGTAACGTCCACCCCTTGCATTCCCGCCATTATCTCGTTGAACTTCTTGGTTTCCGTTTCACAGACAGGCGTATCAAGTGAGGGAACGGTGATTATAACTTGAACTTTTTCCTTCTTTCCACCTATAGCCTTTTCTTCAAGATCTTTTGTAACAACCACGGCTTCGGGTGCTCTGTCCCCTACGTTCAGGGCAGGGCCTACAAGGGTTACAGGATTTCCCTTTAAGTTAACCGTTTGTGCCATATTTATAGCCTCCCTTTAATCATTCTTTACTCAAGGATTATAAACTGAGAAAGATTTTTAATTAATGATTAAGATCAAGTTTACCTGAATTTGTTTGTAACGGGCATTCTCCAGTCTTTTCCAAAAGCCCTCGGGGTTATCTTTGTCCCTATGGGGGCTTGCTTTCTCTTATACTCGTTCTTCCTTATCATTGAAATTGTTTCATAAACCGCATCTTTCGGAAGTCCTTTTTTTATTATTTCCTCAGGGGAAAGTCCCTCTTCTATGTAAAGTGTTAGAATTTTGTCAAGAACCTCGTAAGGGGGAAGAGTGTCCTGGTCTGTCTGGTTGGGTCTTAGTTCCGCGGAAGGGGGTTTTTTAAAGACCCTTTCGGGAATGTCGGAACGCTTCTCGTTCCTGAACTTTGCAAGTTCGTAAACGAGGGTCTTATACACGTCCTTTATGGGGGCAAATCCTCCCGCCATATCCCCGTATATCGTCGTGTATCCCACCGCGGTTTCACTCTTATTTGAGGTTGAGAGAACGATATACCCGAACTTGTTTGAGAAATAAAAGAGTATGTTAGCCCTTATTCTTGCCTGTATGTTTTCGTCCGCAACGTCAAACTTAAGCTCGCACAGCTCTTTTTCAAACTCCGAAAAGTAAGCCTTATAAATACTTTCTATAGGTATTACGTGAAACTCTATACCGAGGTTTTCTGCGAGTTTTTTTGCATCCTCGTAACTTTCCCTTGAGGAAAACTGCGAGGGCATGTATACACCGACAACCCTTTCCTTTCCCAGAGCGTCAACCGCAAGGCATGCAACGAGCGAGCTGTCTATCCCTCCCGAAAGCCCCAAAATAGCCCTCTTAAAGCCGTTTTTATTCACGTAGTCTTTAAGACCGAGCTTTAAAGACTCGTATATCTCCTCAAGCCCTTCGGGTGAAGGCTCAACTCTTCCCTCAAAGTAAGGCTTTTCCCCGAGGCTTACTGTAGCTTTTACCTCAATCCTTTTGGTTCTTGAGCTTGCCTCTCTCCATCTTAAATCTGTTAGCCTTTTTTTCCTTACCTTATCAAGCTCAAGGCTTACCGTGAGAATGTCCTCCTCAAAGGCTTTAGCTCTCGCGATAACTTCTCCTTCCGGGGATACGATAAAGCTCCTTCCGTCAAAAACGAGCTCGTCCTGTCCTCCGACCAGGTTAACGTAACAAACGTAAGCGAGGTTATCTTCCGCCCTCGCCTTTACGAAGCTTTCCTTAAAGGAATACTTCCCCACGTGGTAGGGGGAAGCGTTTATGTTAACAATTAGCTCCGCTCCCGACAAAGCGGTTTGCCTCTCAACTCCGTCGGGATACCATATGTCTTCGCATATGGAAAAGGAAATCTTATAACCGTTTATATCTATAATTAATGGTTCTTCACCCTTTCTGAAGTATCTGTATTCGTCAAAAACGCTGTAGTTGGGAAGATAATGTTTTTTATAAATACCGAGAACTTTTCCTTTGTAAACAACTGCGAGAGCGTTGTATAGGTCAAACTCGTAATGGGGAAATCCGAAAACAATAACTGTGTTATAATGCATACTTTTATTAACGACGTCCCTGAATGCCTCCATACAAGTCCTTAAAAAATATTCCTGATGGAGTAAGTCCTCGGGAGGATAACCCGATAGGGCGAGCTCGGGAAAGACTATAATATGGGTATCCCCGGAGTATTTCTCAATAACCTTAAAAATCTTTTTTTTGTTTCCCTCTATATCACCTACGGTGAAATTCAGCTGTGCGAGGGTGATGTTTAACATCCTGTATTATATTTAACATGAGATTGAGGATATACGTTGACGGAATCGTTCAGGGAGTAGGCTTTCGGGCATATACCAAAAGGATTGCGGACAGCTATGGACTTAACGGGTGGGTGAAAAACTTACCGGACGGTAGGGTTGAAATACTCGTTGAAGGTGATGATGAACTTATCGGCTACTTCCTTAAGGATATACTAAAGGGTCCTCCTGCTTCTCGGGTTGATAAGATAGAGGTAATAAAGGAGCAATCCGATGAACCTCTTTACGGTTTTGATATTAGGTATAGTTAGTTTACTCAGTTGTAGCTTCTCGGCGGATTACTGCCGAACTTATTACAAAGTTAGGAAAGGTGATACCCTCTGGGAAATTTCAAAGAAATACGGAATAAGTATTAAGAAGTTATACAAGCTGAACCCGAAACTAAAAAAGAGAAAATACCTTATTCCCGGTGAAAAGATATGCTTGAGGGAGGGAGAAAAATATGTAATATACAGGGTAAAAAAGGGAGATACGTTAATCGGGATAGCCAAAAAGTTCGGGTTAAGTGTAAAGGAGATAAAAAAGGCAAACAACTTAAAGGGGAACGTCATAAGGGTAGGGCAAAAACTCAAAATTCCCGTAAAGGGTAAAGTTAAAAAAGTAGTAAAAAGAGAAAAAAAGAAAACGAAGAAGAATTTTATAGTTTACCGTGTAAAAAGAGGAGACAGTCTTATAAAAATAGCAAAGAAGTTCGGAGTAAGTGTTAGAGAGATAAAGTTTTTAAACAATATAAAAGGAAACAGAATTTACGTTGGTCAAAAACTTAAAATTCCTACAAGGAAGGTTTATCTATACGAGGAAATAAGGAGGAAGTATGAGGAGAAAAAGGGAAGGGTGGTTCTTGATAGGGTTAAAAAAGTGGTTTACCTGAGATATAGGGTAAGGAGGGGAGACTCCTTAATAAAAATAGCAAAGAAGTTCAGGACGAGTGTGAAAGCAATAAAGAGGGCTAACAGACTTAAGGGAAACTTAATAAGGGCGGGACAGGTTTTAAGGATACCCGTTTATAAATACGTGTTTATAGAGAAGATTGCGAAAATTCCGAAGATTTCCCTTAAAGAGCTTCCCGTTGACGGAAAGGTAGTAAAAAACGATAAGGGGGTATACATATACACCGATTGCGGTAAACCCGTAAGGGCTGTGGCAAGCGGTAAGGTGGTCTACAGCGGAAATGACCTACACGCCATGGGAAATATGGTAATAATCGAACATAACAACTTTATAAGTGTTTACGCTTACAATGCGAGAAATACTGTAAGGCTAGGACAACACGTAAAAAAAGGAGATGTTATAGGATACGTGGGTATCGTTCCCACGGAGGGGAAGTGTGCTCTTCACTTTGAGATAAGAAACTTAAACGGTGCCATTTTAAACCCTTCTTACTATCTTTCTGAAAAGAGATGATTTTAAAGGAAGGGGAAGCTCTCGTAAAAGCAAAGGAAATTCTTGAAAAAGGTGGTATAGTTGTAGCTCCTACTGATACCATTTACGGGATGCTTGCGGATGCAACAAACGAAAAAGCGGTTAAAAAGTTATACGAGATAAGGAGACCCTCAGGGAAGCCTTTTATCGTCTTAATTCCCGACAAAAGCTGGATAGAAAAGCTCTGCTTGTACCTTCCCGAAGAGTATGAATCCCTACTTCACACCGAAGGTTTAACGCTAGTTCTTAAAAAAAGGTGCGAGAAACTCTCGTATATAAGCAAGGATAGCTTGGCGGTAAGGATTCCTAAGAAGGGTTTTGTGAGAAAGCTTCTTGACGTTCTTAAAAAGCCCCTTGTAGCTCCAAGTGTAAACCCTGAGGGAAAGAAGCCTGCAACGACTATAGAAGAGGCTTATAAATACTTCGGCAAGAAGGTAGAGCTTTATGTTGACGGGGGAAAGATAGAAGGTGAACCCTCAACACTCGTTGATTTAAGAAATGGTTTAAAAATCCTGAGAGAGGGAAAGGTAAAGAGGGAGGAGATAGAAAGGATTATTGGTAAATCTTGACAACGTTGTAAAAGGTATCCCTTTCTGCCGGTATCTTCCCCGCGTCTTTAATCAGTTTTACAAGTCTGTCTATGGAGTGTCCGTAAGCTGATTTTGTTCCCGCCGCGTGGACTATCTTCTCCTCCTGTATCGTTCCATCAAGGTCATCCGCCCCGAAGTTCAGGGCGACCTGAGCTACCTTCTCGCCGAGGGTTACCCAGTAAGCCTTTATGTGTTCAAAGTTGTCCAGGTATATTCTGGAAATAGCTATGGTTTTTAGGTCGTCTACGGAAGAGGTTCTGTATCCTCCCAGTCTCGTTCCTTCGGGCCAATAGGCAAGGGGTATGAACACCTGAAAACCTCCCGTTTCGTCCTGAAGTCTTCTCAACATCTCCATATGTTCAATCCTTTCCTCCAAGGTTTCCACGTGTCCGTAAAGCATTGTTGCGTTGGTGGGTATACCGAGCTTGTGTGCGGTTTTGTGAACCTCAAGGTATTCCTCTGCGTTCGCCTTGTAGGGGGCTATTATCTTCCTTACTCTTTCGGAGAATATCTCCGCTCCTCCTCCGGGTAATGCATCAAGTCCTGCATCCTTTAGCTCTCTTAAAACTTCCTCATAGCTCTTTCCCGATATCTTTGACATATGGTGAATCTCAACCGCGGTCCAAGCCTTTACTATTACCTCGGGAAACCTCTTTTTTATCTCCCTTACTATCTCAATGTATTTCTCGTATCCCCAGTATGAAGGAATGCCCCCGACTATGTGAACCTCCCTTCCGCCCATTCTATACAGCTCTTCAACCTTTCTGAGTATCTCTTCAAGGCTCATCTCATAGGCTTTGGGGTCCGTTTTCTTAACACCGAAGGCGCAGAAGTCACACTGATACATGCAGACGTTTGTGGGGTTTATCTGTCTGTTAACTATAAAGTAGGCATACATGCCGTTCTTCTGTCTGTTTAGATGCTCCGCAAGAATTCCCAGAGCAGTAAGGTCACCGTTTTCGTATAGGTATAACCCTTCCTCGGGTGTTATCCTCTTTCCTTCAAGAACCTTTTCCGCAATCCTTAAAAACTCTTTATCCTCAACGGTTTCAAAAATCGTTTCCACAGAGAGCATAATAATAAACTATACCTCGGTGAACTCGTTCCTCACAGGTTCTATCTCATTAACTTTTTCTATCAGTCCCTCGTCAGCAAAGTAAACCCCGTATCTCTTATCGGTCTTCTCTATGTGTCCGTAGAGCCATCCTATTACAACAGCCTGAAAGTGCTTTATGATCTTATCTTCTCCCGCTTTAAGGGGTTCTATAAAGCCTATAAAAAGCTTTTCAAGGGCTTCGTGTGATCTGGTGTGAGTTTCCCCTTCGGGATAATTGAACTGTCTAAAGACCTCCTCCTCATGCCTCAGGTGGTCTCTCAGGTAAGGAATGAGTATATCAACGATAAAGGAGGTGGCTTCCTGTCTTCTGTTGTTTTGGAGTAGCTCTCTCAGGAAGTTGAGCATATTTAAAATTGTTTTATGCTCCTCATCAAAACAAAGTACCCCCGTATTTAACCTTTCTTCCCACTTCAGCTCCATAACCCGCTCCTTAAATAATTAATTACTTATATAGTAATACTCTAATACAACCGGTCTTAAGATTGTGTTAATTTCTTCGTCCTTGCATCTTACTGACGAACCTATAAGGATAAATGCCCTTGCGAGTTCGTTGTTGAGGTAAGAGAGTTTTTTAATTCTAAGTTCTTTGAACGTTTTCTTTTCTTTGCTTCCTATTATAAAGCCCCACTCTCCCATTGAAGGTATGTTTGCAACCAAAGGAATCGTGTAAAATCCCGCTTCTTTTATAGTTCTCAAGATAGAACAGAAAACCTTCCTCTTGAAAAATACATCCCCCGCTTGGGTTATAAACACACCTTCCTTTGTAAGGATATTCTTAAGTTTTCTGTAAAACTCAAGGGAGTAAACACGCGCACTTGAGTAGGTTCTCGGGTCTACGAGGTCAATTACCACGAGGTCATACTCTTCTTTTGTTCTGAGGACAAAGTTAAAGGCATCCTCCGAAATTACGCTTACCCTTTTGTCCCTAAAGCTATCTTTGTTTATCTTCCTCATTACTGGGTTTTCTTTTGAAAACTCAAGGAGCTTTTCGTCTAAATCCACGAGGGTTGTACTCCGAAAAGGATACTTCACAAGCTCCCTGAGGGCAAGCCCGTCTCCTCCACCGAGCACAAGAGCTTTTCCGTAGTGGTCTATAAGGCTTGCGGGAATGTGAACAAGGGTTTCGTGATACCTTGTCTCATCAAGGGTAGAGAACTGTAGGTGTCCGTCAAGGTAAAGGGAATAAAAGTTCTTATACTTTGTGAGAACAACCTTCTGGTAAGGTGTTCGGAAAAAGGTTATTATCTTCTCTCCGTAAAACCTCTGTTCCTCGTAGAGGGTTATCTTAGGAGCAAAAAATCCGTATAGTATGAGGGTAATGCTGACAAAAAAAGTGAAAATCCTTAAGGGGAATCGCACGGGAAAGTAAAGGGAAAAAAGAAAAGCAACCGAAAGGTTCATAAGCCCTGCTATAAGGGTTGTGTATAAGAGCCCGAGTTTAGGGAGCAGAATGTAGGCGTAAAGGAGTCCCGCAGGAAGGGAGCCAAGATAGTCCTTTTCAAGAATTGCGGATAGATTTACTTTAAGTTCTTCATACCTGTTGTTTATCCTCACTGCTATAGGTATCTCAATACCTATGAATGTTCCTATGAGTGCGGAAAGAGAGTAAATAACTATTCTGAGTTCAAAGGGGTAGCTTCCGAAGTGGTAAGCGATTATAGGAGAAAGAGAAACCAGGAGAGAGAGAAATACTTCTGCAATTACAAATGTCTCAACCAGTCTCGTATCGGGTATGTATCTCGTGAGTCTTGAGCCTATACCCATAAATAGGAGAAAGAGAGAGATAACGACGCTCCACTGAAATACAGCGTTTCCGAGGAGATAAGTTGCAAGGGTTGCGACCGAATACTCCGCAACGAGTCCCGAAAATCCTGTGAAAAATACACATAGTTTTAAAACAGTTGATTTTTTCATCCCACTATGATTAGTGTAAGGAGTGCACTTACCAAGAAAACACCCCCAAGTGTGAGTGAAGCACTAAGGTTATTCTCAAGAACCGCCGAGGAAAGGATTATCTTCCTGAATATCACATACTCAAAAAGGAGGTAGAGCAAAACCATGATTAACTGGGAGATGAGGAAATAAAGCAGAGTAGTAAGTATGTCAAGAAAAAGATTTCCCACAAAGTCCCCGGAAATTGTATTGAAAACTACTATTGATACTGAGAAGGATATAAAGCCCAAAAGTATCGAGGCAGCTACGTTTCCTTTTTTCACCTCTTTTTGGAAATCAAGGGAAAGTATGCGGGAAAATACACGCGTTGTTATGTATAAAAGAAACATACCCAGGAAGGTATAAATGACGGAGTATAAAACAGTAAGTATTGGGCTATCAAGTATCCAGTAGGCTCCCGAGAGGATGAGACCGACGGAAAGAAAGTAAAAGGCTTGTGTTATCCCTGCGGAAATGTTTCCTTTAAGGATTTCCTCTCTCAGATCAATCTTTCTCAAAAAGAGAAGGTCAAAAAGATAAACACCTGAAAAAAGAAGAAGGGTTATAAACAAGAGCGTTAGAAGTTCTTTCAAAGGACTTTCTGGAGAATAGCTCATATAAAGGACAAAGGAAAGGGACACGAAAAAACCAAAGAAAGATATACCAACAGCGTTGTTTCCCTTAGAAAATATTTCCTCTTCTACTTTCACGTGCCTGAAAAAGACGAGGTCGTAAACATACTTTGAGAGTATTATCCAGAGGATTAAAAGAAGTAAACTCATCTTACTTACCTCCGTATCCTCCTCTGGGAAGGGTTCTGTATCTACCGTAGTCCGAACCGCCCCAAGGTAACGGGAGGAATATTATTCCTCCACCCCCACCGCCCGAGCCCCTTACCCTTTCCATAAACCAGAGGTATAACCCATTCCTTAACTTTACGTTTTTTACTACCTTCAAACCGGAGGGCGGTGTAAATCTTTCTCCCGCAACTTCAAGAAATCGGTTTTCCGAAAAGAGCTCACAGTAAATTTTTTCCTCGGGGAGGTATCTCTCCACGTAGTAGAGTGTGTGAAGCTCAAGCTTATACTCCTTTTCCTTTATCAGGTCCTTAAGAACAACTTCACACCTTTCGGTTCCTCTTTTGTTTTCTTCAACCTTATACCTGTATACGCCCTTTTCGTAGTTCTTTATGAAGAAGTCTGCGGGATTTTCCTTTACCTCAATCGGTTTTGAACAAGAAAGAAATATTAAAAAGAGGCTAACGAGGGA
Source organism: Aquifex sp. (assembly GCF_056494385.1). Lineage (NCBI taxonomy): Bacteria > Pseudomonadati > Aquificota > Aquificia > Aquificales > Aquificaceae > Aquifex > Aquifex sp. The sequence goes on from NZ_JBSLZM010000012.1 coordinate 22,290, forward strand.
AAACGCCCTCAATTTCCCACTCTTTTAACTCCCTTCCTTTAAAGGCTTCTATCTCATACTCGTCCCAAATCTCAACGTCAATTATCTCCCCGTCTTCCTTGAACTCCCAAATGGTCACGGGATAACTTTCAAGGTTCTTTCTGTATTTGGCTTTTCCCGCATACTTGAGCTTATACCTCTTTCCCTTATAGGTTATCTCCTCGGGCGGTTTTCCGAAGTTCCTGTATTGTTCTCCTATGTCGGGTTGTATATCTTCGGGGTCTATCTCTGTAAAGAAGTATATCTTTCCCTCCTCCAGGCTTAAAAAGCCTCTCCTGTTCGGAGACCTTATCTCCCATTCCTTTTCTTTGGTAGCTCCGTAGTCGTAAAGGGCTACGTCCTCAACTTCCCAAGTCTCCCCTTCAAGTTCAACTATGTCTCCCTTTTTTAGCCTATCCAGGGGATTCCCGAGGAGTTCTACTTCTTCCTTTTCCTCCTTTTTAAAGAGCTTCTTTATCCTATCCAGAAAGCCCATCCTCAGGAGAGCCCCAGTCTCTTTTTCAGTTCTTCAAGCTTTTCCTTACTCTCAAGGGTTTTGAGCTTCTTTTCCACTTCAGTTTCCACATCGGTTGCCAGTTCCTGTTTCGCAAGTTCTTCGTATGCCTCGGCCATCGCCTCTTCTTCCTCAACCTTTTCCTTCATCCTCTCAAGCATAGCTATGGTGTCGGAGGGATCAACCTTTGCTATCTCCTTATTTACCTTCTTTACAGCCTTTGCGGTTGCCATTCTTGCCTTCAGGGTTTTGAGTTCCGCTTCGTATTTAGCTATCAAAACTTTAAGTTCATCAATCTTTGCCTGGAGCTTCAGTGCCATATCTTTCTGCTTCTTTGCCTCCTCTTCAAGTCTTCTTGCGTTCTGTTCGTGAAGTTCCGCCTTTTGTATTAGTTCAGCTGCCAGCTTTTCGGCTTCTTCGGGGGATATCTCCCCTTCTTGTGCACTCTTGAGGAGGGCTTCCGCTTTCCTTATCAAGGCTTTAGCCCTTTCCTTTTCGTTTTTCGCTTCTCTTTCAAACCTTATCTTGCTTGCCTTTACCTGTGCAAGGGACTCCATAGCCTCTTTTAGCTGTTTCTTTAGCTCCCTTATACCCTCCTCGGTTATTTTTATCGGGTCCTCAAGTTTCTCAACAACCGAGTGGGCTTCAGCCTTTACTACTCTCAGAAGTCTTTTAAGCAATCCCATCACTTTTCCTCCTTAAGGATATTTAATAGCTCCCCTCCCCATTCTGCAAAGAACAGCTCCAAGGAAGCTATGCTCGCTTCAAGCTCTTCGTAATCAAGGGTCTCAAGGTTTAAGGTTTGTCTGTAAAGTATCACCTTATCTTTCCCGTCAAGGGCAAAGGCACCGAAAGGCAGATCCCTGTTTCTCTCCAGGAACCAGCCGTAGTGTTTTTCCGAAACCTTTCCTATGGGCTGTTCAATTATGAGCAAGTCCTCCTCACAGTCAATAACCATGTTCTTTATCCCCCTCTCCTCGTCTTCAACAACCAGGAGTTCTTCTTCGGGGTTTTCTTCTTTAATCTCAAGACCGAGGTCAAGAACCATTTTTTTCACTTCTTCAAAAGTAGCCATACTTTAAATTAAATAACATGAGAGTGCTAAGTAAAGAGGAAGTGGAGAAGGCTCTTTCCGAGCTTGAAGGTTGGAAACTTGAGGAGAATTTCATATACAGGGAGTTCAACACTAAGAACTGGAAGACGACAATTTTCGTAGTCAACGCAATAGCAGGTCTTGCGGAAGCAAGGTGGCACCATCCGGACCTTGAGGTTGGCTTCAAGAAGTTAAAGGTGAAGCTCACGACCCACGAAGCCGGTGGAATAACGGAGAAAGACATAAACCTCGCAAGGGAGATAAACGAGCTCGTGAATGAGATTATGAAGCACTAGGCAACATAAGCACCTCGCTGTATCTGTCTTCCTTTATATACCTTTCAAATATCTTCATAACGTCAACCCTTCTCACCCTTGATAGGTTCTTGTCAAAGAACCTGTAAAAGTCAAGGTCTTTAACAACCGTGTAGGAATAACCTATGTCAAAAGCTTCGTTTTCAACTCTTTCCTCTTCAAATATACGGGAGTTTATTATCCTTCGTTTTGCCTTCTCAACCATTTCGTCGTTTAGGTTTTCGTAGGTCTCTCTCAACAGCTCAAGCACTCTCCTTTTTACCTCTTCATATTTAGATGGGTCAAAGCTCGCACTTATAACGAATAGGTTATCCCTCGGCCTTCCGAGGTCTCCGCACCAGTAGGAGTAAACGAGACCTTTTTCTCTGAGCTCCTTGTAGAATACCGAAACCCTTCCCCCGCATAAAATCTCGCTCAAAACGAGAAGTCCCTTATACTCGTTCTTCCCTATGGCGGGAACCCTCCACCCTATAATCCAGTAAGCCTTTTCAACCCTTTTATCTTCAAGTTTCTTAAACCTTACACCTATCTGTTCGGGTTCGGTGGGAATCTGAACCTTGGGAACGGGTCTTCCTTCTTCCTTACCGAAGGTTTTTAAAACTTCTTCTTCAACTTCTTTCGGATTCACGTTTCCTACAACTACGACGGCCATATTTCTCGGCTGGTAGAAGGACTTATAAAATCTTAGGAGTTTCTCCCTTGTGAACTTCCTTATGGTTTCTTCAAAGCCTATTATGGGAAACCTGTAGGGTGATACTTTATAAACGAGCTTCTCAAACTCTTCCCATAAAACAGTTGTGGGGTTGTCCTTTCCCCTTCTCAGCTCCTCTATCACTATCTCTTTTTCTTTTTCCATCATCTTCTCGTCAAGGGTTGCCTTCAAGGTGAGCTGGTACAAAACCTCCAAAGCCTGCTTCCAGTAAGGTGCTGCTATCTCAACGTGGTAATAGGTGTAATCCTTTGATGTCCCGGCGTTTATGTTCCCGCCGAGGCTCTCTATTATCTTGTCTATCTCACCGTATTCATACTTTTCCGTTCCATTAAAGAGCATATGTTCAAGGAAGTGGGCCATTCCCTTTTCGTCGTATTTCTCGTAAACGGAACCTACCCTGAACCATACGTGTATGGCAACAGCCTCAGTGTCTTCTCTCGGCTTTATTATTAGTTTTCCGCCGTTGGGGAGATTTCTTATTATCAGTTCCTGAGCGGTTAAAACCTGAACCATTATTAAGACCCCCAGAATTAAAAGCCTAACCATTTCTTAACCTTTCCAGTATTTTATCCCTATACCAGTAGGCTGCGTTTAATGCGAATATAACCAACGTAAGTAGTAATGAGACCGGAAAAGCTATAGGTTTTACTACCCTGAGAAAGGTATCGTAGAAGAACAGAAAAAGGAGATAGTAGCCGTATAAAAGGAGAATGTTTGAGAAAACACTCCAGGTCTTCTTCAGAACTTTCTTCACCATAAGAGTTATACTAAATCATCTTTTTTTATGAACACAGCACCCCTTGAGAGCATTTCGTCAATAGCCCTCTCGACGTCTCCCGGGTTCACGTCTACACCTTTTACGGCATCCTCAAGAACGATTGCCTCAAACCCGAGATTCAGCCCGCCTATTACCGTGTTCTTTACGCAGTAATCCGTTGCCACTCCTCCGACGAATATCCTCCTTACTCCTCTTTCCCTCAAAAGGGATTCAAGTATCGTTCCCTGAAATCCCGAGTAAGCGTCAAAGTCTTGAGAGGTTCCCTTTGATATTATGAACTTGTTGTCCTTGGGAATGTATAAGTCCTCGTGAAACTTTGCACCTTCGGTGTTCTGGACGCAGTGAGGAGGCCATATACCTCCGTGTCCTTTAAAAGATATGTGGTTCGGCGGGTGCCAATCTCTCGTGAAGAACACGGGAAGGCCTTTTTCTTCAAAGAGTTTAATGTATTCGTTAAGAGTGGGGATTATTTTATCCCCAGCGGGAACCGGAAGAGCACCACCGGGCATAAAGTCTTTCTGCATATCAACAACTATAAGGGCATCTCTGTCCGTTATCTTTACCTTCATAGTCTACCTCCTTAAATAAATTTATCTTTATGAGCTTAATTCTGAAGTATCTTCCAAGGTATACAGTAAAGTATTACGAGAGCCGGGAAGGGAAGTGGGAGCCGGTGGAAGGCAATCTTTGTGCTTCTGCCTCGCCTACGTTTGAACACCGAAGAATTGTTGGAAAACTCTTTATAGATTTCTCAAATATTTGGGAAGACTAAAGCCTTTTCCATAAAACGTAAGTTTCTATAAAACTGAGGGAAATCCTACAAACCTTGTAGTCCGACATCCACTCTCTTTTTATCTCCCTTCCCTTCATAACGAACACGTATTCCCTTGATAACTTCTCCATTAGTTCTTTTATCTCCTCAAACTCTCCGAGAGCTCTTGAGATGCTTACATCAAACCTCTCCTTTACTTTTTCCGCTCTTGTGCATAAAACTGAGTAATTCTCTCCTATTTTTGTCTTTAAATACTCAAGGAAGGCACACTTTTTTGAGACGGATTCTATAAGAGTAAGCCTAATACCTCCGAGATAAATCTTTAAGGGAACTCCGGGAAATCCCGCCCCGCTTCCCACATCAACGAAGTGTTTCCCTTTCCAGCTTAGACCTGACTCTTCGAAGCATTTCACAAGACTTACGCTTTCTATAAAGTGTCTCTTTATTATCTCTTCCTCCTCCCTTATCGCTGTTAGGTTATGAACCCTGTTCCACTTCTTCAGTTCCTTAAGGTATACCTCAAACTTTTCCGCCTTATCTTCCGACAATGAAAAGCCTTCCCTTTCAAAGAGTTCCTTAATTCTCTCTCGCATATCTCAACTTTAGTTTCAGGCTCACCTTTCCTTCAATCAGTATTTCCTTCGGAATTTCATCTCCGTAAAGGATAATTCTCTTCACCCGTTTACTCTTTAAGGGTATAACGACAAGCCTTTTCTTTTCCTTCTTCACCTTAAAGAGCTCGTTTTCCTTCACCTTTCCTTCCTTTAAATACTCAACGATTAGGGGAATCCAGGGTTTTTTCTCGTAAACTTTCTTTCCCCTAAGAATCCTCTCTTTCTTCCCTTCCTTTTCGTATAGAACCACTTCTTTTCCCCTTTGAGTAAACCTGAAGTTGTAGTCATAGAGCCACCTCCAGGACTCGTAAGTTTTTCCCTCCGCCCGTGCCTCATTTTTTCCAACGTAAACCTTTATCTCGCCTACTTTAAAGAAGAAGAGATAAACCTCGTAGGTCGCCGTTAGGGAAAAAGTAAAGGAAATTACTAAAAGTAAAAGAAGAATACTCATATCTCACCCATCATCTTTAAAGCTCTCTCAACTACGTAAACGGGGTTCTTACTCTCAGTAATCTCTCTTCCTATAACGATTATGTCAGCACCTCGTTTCTTTGCCTCCGCAGGGGTGAGAACCCTACTTTGATCATCTTTCTTTTTCTTTATCCTTATTCCCGGAACAACCGCTATGAATTCCCTGTCCAGATTTTTCTTGAGAAACTCTACTTCCTCCCCGGAACAGACCACTCCGTCTATTCCCTTATCAAGTCCCATCTTTGCAAGGTGGAGAACGAACTCCTTTATATCTCCGAAAGAGGTTCTTAAAAAACCGAGGTAGCTCTCGTCGTGAGAGGTAAGAAGGCTAACTCCTAAAATCTTCGTATCTCCCTTTTTCTTTACCGCCTCCCCGACCATACGCTCCCCGCCGAGGAGATGAACCGTTGTGTAGTCCGCACCGAGATTGCTTATCCCCTCAACAGCGATACCTACAACCGAAGGAATATCGTGAAGTTTCAGGTCAAGGAACACTTCGTAAGGAAACTCTTCTTTTAGTTCCCTTACCGCATCTCCTCCCCTTTCAA
>NZ_JBSLZM010000013.1:0-12964 GCF_056494385.1 Aquifex sp.
ATAGCCCCCTTACAGCCCTGTTAAAGAAGGGTTTTAAGGGATTTTTACTGAGCTTTTTCCAGTCTTTATAAACACTGTTAGGGTCAAACCCCGGGAAGCTCGCAAGAGCGAGAACTTCTCCCGTAGAAGCTTTAAGAAGTATTACAGCTCCCGCCGGATTTCCGCTTTCCCGGAATACATCCTCAACAATCTTTTGAAACCTTACGTCTATGGTTAGCTTTATTGAACTACCTTTTTTTGGTTCCTTCCTTTCAAGAACCCTAACTATTTTCCCTATAGCGTTAACCATCACTTTTTCTTCTCCGAGCTTTCCCGTTAAAACCTTATCAAGGGAACGCTCAATTCCCATCTTTCCGACAAAACTAAGGGGTCCTATCTTTCTCTTTAAACGTTTTAAATCCCTTTCGGAAGGTTTACCGACATATCCTATTACGTGAGAAGCGAGGTTTCCCTTAGGATAAACCCTCTTGGGCATAACTTCTATAAATACACCCGGGAGTTTATACCTGTTCTTGTAAAAGGTGTTTATATCTTCCGGAGAAAGTTCCTCCTTCACAACAACGGGCTCAAAGGAAGTCCTAACAACCTTTTCCCTTTTAAGGCTTATACCGAAAAGCCTTTCAATCTCCTTCAGAACTTTCTCAAGCTCCTTTTCCATCAACCTGTTGGCATCGAGAACCAAAACGTAGTTGGGAACGTCGTAAGCCAGAAGTTCACCGTTCCTGTCGTATATATCACCACGGGGAGGATAAAGATACCTTTTCCTTACGTAATTTCTCTCCGAAAGCTCTCTGTATTTTTCACCTTCAATAACCTGAAGCCTAAACAGATTAAAAACAACACTGATAAAACTTCCCAAAGCAGATAAGAGCATTATAATGAAGCTACGTCTCTTCATCTATCAACTTAGAAAAAAGTTTATACGAAACTATAAAAAAAATAATTTCTATAAAAAAAGATAGAATGAGTAACTTTACCGAGTAATCAATCAGGAATTTCTTGCCAACTATGCTAACTACAACAAACTTCCTTAAGATTAAGATTAAGGGCGGTATTATAAAGAAATCAAGGAGTTTATTTTTAACGAAAAGAAACTCCGTTATAAATAGGTATACATACAAAATGACTATGTTTATAAGAGTTATAAAGCCCAAACTATCCGTTATTGTATCAAAAAAAAGACCTGTTATAAATGCAAGTATTAGACTTTTTTCTTTTAAAATACGTGAGGACAGGAGTATAAAGACAAAAGATAGGGATGGCGTTAAGAATAGATTTCCGAATATCGGTGTAAATAAAGAAGCCTGGAAGACGGCTATCACGAGAGACAGAAGAAGGAAAAGAAACACCATCTTTTAAATTGTATATTAAGTTATATGAGGTTCTTATCTTACATACTTATAAGCCTTGGATTCTTGCTTCCAGAGCCCTATCAAAGTGATGCGGATAAGTTAGTTAGAATTTACAAGCGGATAGTTGATATAGAGAAAAAAATTGAAAGAGAGAAAGGAGTAAACTTTAAACTCGTTGATGAACTAAACAGGCTTGGTTATCCTATTTACGTTATCTATAAGAAGTATGAGTATTACAAGGATAGGAATGAGATAAGTTTAAAACTTTACGCTGAGGCTAAGAAGGTTTACGAGGAGTATATGCTTCTCAAGAGAAAACTATTTCCGAAGTTCATAAAGATGGATGCGGAAAGAAATAACCTCTTCCTTTGCGGAGTTGAACTCAGCGGAAAGGAAAAGAGAAAATTAATCATTAGGGTAAAACATCCCGAGAGCGATGAAGAAATAAGCAAACTTATCAACTCAACCCAGCTTATGTATGCGGGCAGACTCGGCTTCGAAGTGATAGACTTCCGTCCATGTAAGGAGTAAATTAATCAGTAAGGTGGAGGGAATGGAAAGCATACAACTCTTTCCGGTTTTTAGGAACTTAAATCAACTTCAAAACCCCAAGGGAAGTAAGGGAGAGTTTCTTGAAGTTCTTTTAACACTTTTTGAAGGTTTTAAAAAGGTAGAAAGAATAAAAGAGGGGGAAAAGGAGAAAACAAACATATTCGTTTTTAACGGTGCATTTAAGAAAAGTGGAAAGGGAAACAAAAGAACAGAAGATGACCAGTCTCAACCGATAAACTTTAAAGTGCCCGTGTATACCCGGTTAATACTTGAACTAAATGAACCAAAAAATAACGTTCAAATGACCAAGGAATACAATACAAAAAACGGTAATAATGGAATAGTTAATCCCGATAAAGAAGTGAAATTGGAAAATAGGCTAACTTTTGTAAAGTCTGATAAAAATTTAGAATTGGAATTGATTAAACAAAGAGATGTTTTTACTCTTCCGTTTAATAAAACACATCGCGCTCAAGGAAAACCCATGCCTACACTCGGTTCCGGTAATATAAAAACCTTGGAAGTTATTGAGAAGATGAAAAAAAATATAAAAAACACTTTAGAAAAAAAAGAATTACCCGAAAATAGAGCTATTATACAACCTTCAGAGCGTGAATGGAATTTTATAACTGCAAAGAAATCTTTTAAGAATAATTCAACACACAATGGATTAATAAAAATATCTTCGTTAAAAGATTTAGGAACTTCTAAAGAGGAAAAAAAGAAGAACTCAAAGATTGAAGAGAGTTCACCCGTATTAGTAGAGATAAAGGAATATAAAAAGGAAAAATTCGAAGTTAAAAAGTCGGAATTAAGGAAGCTAATAAAAAACTTTAGCTTATATAATGATAATAATATAAAAAAAATAAAGATTGAGATAAAAGATATAGGAATGGAAATGAGGTTCTTAAAGGAAAATGCGACTCTTTTTTTAAAGATTAAGGATTTTAACAACTCCTTTATAACGAGTTACGACGCTGTGAGAATATCTCAGATATTTCAGAGTGCGGGCTTCAGGCTTGAGAGCTTAAACGTTAACGGAAGTGAGATTTACAGAGATAGAGAAAGGGAAAGGGAAAGGGGTAATATAGGAGTAAATGAGCCCGACGAGAATTCTGGTTATACTACTTCTTCTAATTTCAGCGTTCTCCTTTAATGCGGTAAATAAAAAAGAAGAAGCGGTTAAAACTTACTACGAAAACGGAATAAGGGCGCTTAGTGTAAACGACTACATTGATGCACTCTTATACTTCTCAAGAGCATACACCCTCTCTCCGGAGAGTGATTACGGAGAGCTCTCATATCTTTATTACGGTCTTTCGTACGCTTTATACTCTTACAACCTTGGGAATAAGGAAGGTATATTTTCCGCTATAGGTTTTCTGAACTTGTATACCTTTCACTATAAATCTCCAAGGTATATGGTCCTCCAGAGGGAGTTTATGGGAGACTCCTTCTTTCTCCTCGGTTGGTACGATAAGGCTATGGATATCTATGCATCCCTTTACGGTGATACGAGAGATAACAGGTTCATAATAAAGTTTGCACTGGCATCCGCACTGTTCGGTGACTATACGGGATATTCATATATAAAAAGGCTTAACATGATTCCGGGGGAATACACCTACCTTTATTACTTTGCCCTCGGTATATACGAGGTGAGCCTCGGAAACTATAGGGAAGGTCTTGAAGACTTAAGGAAAGCTTTAGAACTAAACAGTTTCCTGAAGTATGACGTTCATTTCAATTATTACACTGCACTTTCCCTTTACAGAAGCGGGAATATACGCAAGGCCCTATTTTACTTTACAAGGGCAAAGAAGCTTGATAAGTTCGGTTTTTACAAAGTTATGCTTAACTACTACCTTACAGAGCTTAACCTAAGGCTTAATAACTTTTCGGACGCTTACGCGATATACAAGGATATAAAGAAAGAACTCTTTTACAATCCCATTTACAGAATTATTTATTTAAAGTATTGGAAAAACAAAGAGTTCCTTAGTAGATTTGACGAGTTTAAATTCTACTACGACGTTGTCCTCCAACTAGGCTGGTTATCAACGGGTAAGCCTTACGGGAATTTTGTTCTGTTTGCTCTATACAATAAGGCTATTGAAAGAAAAAAGATAAACGAGGAAGAGAAGGAATTTTTAAAGGTTGTTAACTTTAGAAAAAACTCTTTTGCTCTTTTAGGAGAGGTGTTTAGTTATGAAGAGGAAATTAATTTACTAAATAAGAAGATTTTAAGCTTGAAACCCTACGTTTACGGAGATTTAATAGTAGAACTTTACAAGTTAAATAGGAAAAACTTCTTGAGTGTTTTTAATAAACCCTCATCTATTGAGGTTTTGGCGAGAGCCCTTCTCTACAAGGGAGATGACGAGTTCCTAAAGGTTGTTGAGCTCTTACCAAGGACACCTAAAAGAAAGTTCTTAAGGGGTGTTTTCTGGTTCTCAAAGGGGAAGAAGGAGGTTACAAAACGTTTATTGAAGGAGTCTATAGATAAGCTTGATGGTGTGGATAAACTTGAGGCGTTACTAATACTTTCTTACCTTGAGGAAAATGTTTACATAGACGAGGTGATAAAACTGGCAAAAGAGTATGATAGATTACGCGGCTACTTTCCGTATATATACAAGCTTGCAGGGGATATATACTACGAAAGAGGTCTTTACAGGGAGGCCGTAGATATGTACAAAAAGTTTTTGGAAGGGTATAAAAGGAAAGACGATGTTTACGGTGCTGTTCTCGTTAAGCTCGGGTATTCTGCGGAGAAGCTTGGTAGAAGTAATCTTCTCTCGGAGATTGTAAAGGAAGCTAAGAGCTTTAAAAAACCTTGGAAGGAAGTTATATTAAGTTTGTGGGGTGGGTAAATGGATATATTCAGAGGGGCTGACAAGTTAAAACCTTACCTTAACTACACTTGGAAGAAGCATAAGGTAATCTTAGGAAATATAGCGAACGCTGACACTCCGAACTACAAAAGGAGGGATATAGTTTTCAAAGTTGAAAAGCCCTCAATACCTTTAAAAACAACGCGTGATAAACACATAAAGAACTACGAAAAGTTTGAGATAAAGCTCGTTGAGGTAAAAAGCGGTCTTATGGGAAACGACAGGAACAACGTGAGCATTGAAAGGGAACTTTCGGAACTTGTAAAGAACAGGCTTGCTTACGAGACATACCTGAAGTTTGCTATAGGTAGTCTGGAAGGTCTCAACAGGGTTATAAAAGGGAGGACTGAATGATGGATATGTTCAGAGCTCTTGACATCAGTGCATCCGGTATGTATGCCCAGAGGATAAGGATGAACACTATTGCGTCAAATCTGGCTAACTACGAGTCTTTCAAGAAAGATGGAACACCCTTTCAGAGACTGGTTCCGGTATTTGAAGCTGTTGAGAAAAGCCCTACTGAGGTCTACGTAAGGGTTAAGGAAATAAGAGAAATTCCGGGATTTAAGCTAATTTACGACCCGGACAATCCTAAAGCGGATGAAAAGGGATACGTAAGGCTTCCCGATATAGAACCTGTTAAGGAAATGGTTGATATGATTACCGCGGTAAGAAGCTACGAGGCAAACTTAAAAGCGTTCACCATTACGAGGGATATAATTGAGAGGACTTTTGAGTCATGGAAGTAAGAAGTTTAGGAATAATACCGAAACTCTTTAAAGAGACTCAGGCCGGGAAGAGTGACGTAATTGAAGATTTTAAAAACTTTATTGAGTGGGTAAACGAAAAGGAGCTCCGCTACCGGAGGTTGAAAAAGAAAGCTATTGAAGGGGAAGATATACCCCTTCACGAGATAGTCATCGAAGCGGAAAAGGCAAAGGTAGCCCTAAATTTACTTATAGAGGTGAGAAACAAACTCCTTGAAGCTTACAGGGACTTAATAAACATGCAGGTTTAGAATGGAAAAACTGAGGGAGTATTTAAACCTTTTAAGGGATAAGTTTGATGCCCTCTCACCGATTCAGAAAGCGTTAGCGGTAGGCATTCCCCTATTTATTTTGTCGCTCGGTGCATTGGCAGTTATATACCTCTCTCAGGAGAATTACACCGTTTTATACACGGGGCTTTCTTCGGAAGATTTAAACAGTATAATAACCGAGCTTGACAAAGAGGGCATTAATTACAAAATTTCCCCCGACGGAAGGACGATTTACGTTCCCGAAGGAATAGCGAGAGAGCTGAGGTTAAAGCTTGCCGCAAAGGGTATTCCGAAAAGGGGAATAGTGGGTTACGAGGTATTTGATAAAAGCGGAATAGCCCTTTCACGGTTTCAACAGCTTGTGAACTTTAAAAGAGCAATAGAGGGAGAACTTGCAAAAACTATAATGAGCCTTGAGTGTATAGACTACGCAAGGGTTCACATAGTTCTTCCCGAAAGGAGCCTATTTATAAGAGAGGAGGGAGAGGCTAAGGCCTCTGTATTTGTGGAGTTAAAACCCGGATGTGAGTTATCACCGGAACAGGTAAAGGCTATAAGAAACCTGGTTGCAGGAAGTGTAGAGAACTTAAAACCCTCACAGGTTGTAGTGATAGACGATAAGGGAAGGGATTTGACAGCTTTCCTTGAGGAAGAAAATGGAAGAATACAAACCCTCCAGTTAAAGATAAAAAGGGAATTTGAGAGAAACCTTGAGATGAAGATACAGAGAACTCTTGAAAGTGTCCTTGGATACGGAAAAGCTAAGGTGAACGTTTCAGCGGAGCTTGATTTTTCTTCTATGAAGAAAAGAGAAGAGCTATACGACCCTGACCTTGTGGCGGTAGTAAGTGAGCAAAAGAAAAAGGAACGTTCCGTGAGAAGACAGCCCCAGGGTATTCCGGGAACCCAGGCAAACATTCCTCCCGCAAGGGGTGCCGGACCTCAAGAAGAAGTTTTAACAGAGAAAAAGGAAAGCATAACGAATTACGAGGTAAGCAAAAGGGAGATATACTACGAGGACAACACCATAAAGGTAAAAAGGATAAGTGTAGGCGTTATAGTGGATAAAAACCTTGAGGTTAACGTTGAAGAACTGAAAAAGTTAATAATAGCTTCTGCGGGACTTAACCCTAAAAGAGGAGACGTTATCTCCGTTGTGTCCCTACCCTTTGCAAAAGCTCCTATTCCGGCAGAAAGAAGGCCTGAAGTTCCCCTTTACGTTTACCTTATTGTGGGAGGAGTCGGTTTAGTAACACTTATCTTGATAGCCTACGGATTGTTCAGGCTTCTCAGGAGAAGGACACCCGCACCGGTTCCCGCACATGCGCCCGGAATTCCTACGGTTGAAGAAGTGAGGAAGAAGAGCCCCTATGAGGAACTTCTGGAGTTTGCAAAGAACGAACCGGAAAGGGTTGCCCTCGTTATAAGAAAATGGCTAAAGGAGAAATAGCTTACGTTCCCATCTCCCAAGAACTTAAATACTTCTTTTGTTCCTCTGTAAGTTCGTCTATTTGTATGTTAAGGGCATTTAGCTTTAACCTTGCAACCTCTTCGTCTATCTCCCTCGGAACCCTGTAAACCCTTTTCTCAAGATTGCTTCCGTTCTTCACTATGTATTCCGCACTGAGTGCTTGGTTTGAGAAAGACATATCCATAACCGATGCCGGGTGCCCTTCAGCAGCTGCGAGGTTAACAAGCCTACCTTCTGCAAGAAGGTATATTCTTCTTCCATCCTTCAGTTTGTATTCCGTTACGTTTTTCCTTATTTCCCTTTTTTCAACAGCCATTTCCTCAAGTGCCGGTATGTCTATCTCAACGTTAAAGTGTCCGCTGTTTGCCACTATTGCCCCGTCCTTCATAACCTCAAAATGCTCCTTCCTTATAACATGTATATTTCCCGTAACTGTTACGAAGAAATCCCCGAGCTTTGCCGCTTCAGACATAGGCATAACAAGGAAACCGTCCATGCGAGCCTCAAGGGCTTTAATGGGGTCAACCTCGGTGACTATAACTATGGCACCCATTCCCCTCGCCCTTTGTGCAACCCCTTTACCGCACCATCCGTATCCCGCAACTACAAAGTAAGAGCCTGCTATAAGCCTATTTGTAGCCCTCAATATTCCGTCTATCGTTGACTGTCCCGTACCGTATCTGTTGTCAAACATGTGCTTTGTATACGCATCGTTAACCGCTATTACGGGGAATTTGAGAACTCCCTGCTGCGCCATGGCTCTCAACCTTATAACACCCGTTGTGGTTTCTTCCATACCACCTATTACCTTTTGTGCAAGCTCGGGATATTCCTTGTGAAGGGTTGATATGAGGTCCGCTCCGTCATCTATAACTATATCGGGTTCTTTCTCTATAACAGCCTTCAGGTGTTTGTAATATGTCTCCCTATCCTCTCCCCTTATTGCGAATACGGGAATATCAAAATACTTAACGAGTGCCGCTGCAACGTCGTCTTGGGTAGAAAGGGGGTTTGATGCGGTGAGATAAACCTCAGCTCCTCCTTCCTTCAATGTCCTAACGAGGTTCGCTGTTTCCGTCGTAACGTGGAGACACGCCGAGACTTTCTTACCATTTAGCGGCTTTTCCTTGGAAAACCTTTCCCTTATTTGCCTCAGGACGGGCATATCCATCTCAGCCCACTCAATACGCTTTAGCCCTTCTTCCGCAAGGGATAAGTCCTTAACGTCAAAATCCATTCTCTACCTCCTTCTTAAGCTCATCGTTCATTTTATCAACCATTTGTTTTAGGGATTTCATATACTCTTCAAGTTTCTCAGCGTATTTGGGGTACTTTATTGAGAGTATTCTCACAGCAAGAAGGGCTGCGTTCTTTGCATTTCCTATGGCAACCGTTGCAACGGGAATGCCCGCAGGCATCTGAACGATGGAGTAAAGGGAGTCAACACCTCCCAGGTGTTTTGTAGGTATGGGAACACCTATCACGGGCAAGGTTGTCATAGATGCCGTCATGCCGGGAAGATGTGCTGACCCTCCTGCTCCCGCTATGATTACCTCAATTCCCCTTTTTCTCGCACTTTTCGCATACTCGTACATCCTTTCGGGGGTTCTGTGGGCTGAAACCACCTTAACTTCGTGGGGAACTCCGAACTCCTTCAGAACCTCATGGGCTCCCTTCATATACTCCCAGTCGGAAATACTTCCCATTATTATGCCTACGAGCGGTTGCATATAAAAAGTTTAAAATAAGAGCATGATTGCGGTATCGGGAGGAGGAACGGGAGGACACTTCTTTCCCGCTCTCGCGTTTATAGAGTATGCAAAGAAGAACGAGAATCTCCTTTTTATAGGAGCTAAAAGGGGCATTGAATACAAGCTGAGGGAAATTATAGGTGTTCCTTCTATTTTTCTTGAGATTTACCCCTTCAGGGGTGTAAGCTTGAAGGAAAAGTTAATAGCTTTATACAGCGTTTTTAAGGCTCAAAAGGAGCTTTACAAGGAGCTAAAAAGTGATTTCGCCTCTCTCGTCTTCGGAGGATACGCATCACTTCCCCTCGGTGTTCACACGGTTTTAAGGAGAAAGAAACTCTTCATCCATGAACAAAACTCAGTCCCGAGTAAGACGAATAAGCTCCTGTCAAAGAAAGCGGAAGAAATTTTTATAACCTTTGAGTATACGAGAAAATTTTTTAAGAGCGCTATAAGAACGGGAATTCCTTTAAGGGAAAAAGTGAAGAAAAGGTATGGTGATGCGAAAATAAGGCTCGGTTTGAATCCTGAAAAGAAAACGCTTCTTATATTCGGTGGTTCTCAGGGGGCTTTATTCTTAAACGAACTGACGGAAAGGCTTGTAAACCTCCTTCCGAAGGATATTCAGGTTATCTTAATTTCGGGAGAAAAACATTACGAAAGGTTTAAGAACCTGAAAGGTGTAAAGGTTCTTCCCTTTTCCCTTGATATGGCTCTTATATACTCCGCAAGTGACATTGCTATAACCCGTGCGGGAGCCGGAACTATAACAGAATTATCTTACCACGGTATTCCTTCAATTTTCATTCCGTATCCGTATGCCGCAGATGACCACCAATTTTTTAACGCAAAGGAAATTGAAGAACTGGGGGGTGGATTTGTTCTAAGACAAGAAGAGGCGGAAGAAAACAGGGTTTTAATACTTCTTGAAAAGCTTCTTTCTGAATACGAAAGATTTCAAAGGGGGATAAAAAGTTTTTACAAAGAGGGAGCAGAGAAAGAAATACTTAACCTAATTAACCGGGTAAAGGTATAGCAGGCTTTACTCTGAGTATATACTTTGTTCCCTCTTTGTCAATTATCTCAAGGGATGTTATTTTTCCTTCCTCTTCTATCACGTAAATCTCTTGAGGGTGATGGATTAAGTGGTCATGGGTTTCCCTGAACTGAATCTCAAATACATCATCCTTGGGATCGTAAGAGAGTCCCATAAGGGGAGAATACTCTACCTCCGTTTGGTCTCCTATCTCCTTGTTAACAACCTCAAGCTGTGCCTCAACAGCGGGAAGGTTCTTTGATAGGTTGTCAAAGTATTTTTCCCATTCTTCTTTCGGTAGCTTTGTAGAGCCCATCTTTCCCACCTCCTTGATAGTTTCTCAATATTAATTATATATTTTTTTAGTGAATTGTCATCAATCTACCTTTCCCGGTTTCCCCTATAATTATGCTTAATGAAGTTCGGAGTTTGCGTATTCCCGGGTTCTAACTGCGATTACGATACCTATTACGTTATAAGGGATGTCCTTGAGAAGGATGTTGAGTTCATCTACTGGGAGGAGAGGAATCTCTCGCGGTTTGACTGCGTTATCCTTCCCGGAGGCTTCTCCTTTGGTGACTACCTGAGGCCGGGTGCTTTGGCGGCGAAAACACCTCTTGCAGAAGCGGTTTACGAGTTTGCCCAAAAGGGAAAGTTCGTTCTCGGTATATGCAACGGTTTTCAGATTCTTACGGAGCTTCAGCTGCTTCCCGGTGCTCTCCTTCCCAACCTGAACATGCGATTTGTGTGTAAGTGGGTTTACCTGAGGATTGAGAACAACAATACACCTTTCACGAAAGCCCTTGATAAGGGAGACGTTCTAAAGATTCCCATAGCCCATCACGACGGAAGGTATTACGTTCCCGAAAAAGAGCTCAAAGAAATGGAGGAAAGGGGACAAATACTCCTAAGATATTCCGATGAGAAGGGAAATGTAACACCGGAAGTAAACCCAAACGGCTCCGTTTCAAACATAGCGGGAGTTATGAACAAAGAGGGTAACGTTTTCGGTCTCATGCCGCATCCCGAAAGGGCTTCGGAGGACATACTGGGTTCCCACGATGGTCTTATGCTTTGGTATTCCCTCATAAGGTCTTAATTGTGCTATGCTAAATTAAGGTGATAGACTCCAAGACCGTAAAAGAAGCTTTAAAGAAGAAAAGGGTTAGGAGTGAAGAAGCTTTCGGGCTTGAGTATCTCAGGTTTAACGACGACCACAGGGACATACCGAGGGGAACGGTAATATTCAAGGACTTCATCGTTTGGGGATATCCCCACATAGGAAGGATATTTCTGCTTGAGACGGGACTAAAAGAGCAGTTTGAACACCCATTCTGGGTTGAGGAAAAGGTTGATGGTTATAACACGAGAATTTTTAAATACGGGGATAATTATTACGCATTATCAAGGGGTGGTTTTATATGTCCATTCACCACCGACAGGCTTCCGGACCTCATAGACCTACGTATCTTGGATGAAAATCCCGACCTCGTAATTTGTGCGGAAGTAGCGGGTCCCGAAAACCCCTATATAGAGGAAAGTCCTCCATTTGTTAAGGAAGATGTTAAGCTCTTTGTGTTTGACTTTATGAAGAAGAACGAACTAAAGTTTCTTCCCCAAGAGGAGAAGATGGAGCTTATAGAGAGGTATAACCTTCCTCACGTTCAAGTTCTCGGGAAATTTACCTCTTCCGAGGAGGATATCAGAAAGATTAAGGAAATTCTTAGGAAGTTCAACGAGGAAGGAAGGGAAGGTGTGGTGTTTAAGGAAGACAGTGAAAGAAATAAACGGGCAAAGTATATAACGAGTTATGCAAACCTGATGGACATTAAGTTTAATGCAAAGAACATGCTCCAGCTTCCTCCCGAGTACTATACAAACAGGATACTGAGGCTCGTTTTATTCATGCTTGAAGAAGGACTTGAGAGAACGGAGCATCTCTACGAAGAACTCGGAAAGGCGTTTATAGACGGTCTTTTTGATGCAATAAACCAGTTTCAAAAGGAACACAAGGTTTACAAGACCTTTAGCTGTAGGTTCAGGAAGAAGGAAAACGCCTTGGCACTCCTTGAACTGTTATCCAAAACTTCAAAGCACATACAGGTCAAAGAAAGAAGACTTGAGAAGGAAGGGGACTACTGGAGGCTTGAGTTTGACAAGGTTTACCTGAATATGACTGGACTCCTCGGACACCTGTTGAGCGGTGGAATAGTCTACGACTGAAGGTTATACTAAATTTTTCCCCATGGTTGAGTTAAGATACTTCTCAATTCTGAGGGAAAAGCTCGGAAGGAGTTCAGAAGAGTTTGAGTTTGAGGGGAGTGTAAAGGAGCTTAAGGAGCTTTTAAAGGAAAAGTATCCCGAGATTAAAAACATACTTGATAGTGTAAGGTTTGCGGTAAATGAGGAGTATGTAAGTGATGATTTTAAGATAAAAAGCGGTGATAGGGTAGCCTTAATTCCTCCCGTAAGCGGTGGATAATTATTATGGAGGTGAAGGGATGGAAGAGATATTCGTTGATAACTACCTTGTTAAGGGAGACAGATATTATACAAAGGAGCACGAGTGGGTCAGGATAAAGAACGGATTGGCGGAAGTGGGAATAACCGATTACGCTCAGAAACAGCTCGGGGACATAGTTTACGTTGATCTTCCCGAGAAGGGAAAAGAGATTGATGCGGGGGACACACTCGCAAACATAGAGTCCGTTAAGAACGTTGCACCTGTTTACGCACCCGTAACGGGAACGGTTGTTGAGGTTAACGAGGATCTGAGGGACGAACCGGGAATGATAAACGATGACCCCTACGAGGCGGGATGGATAGCTGTTCTTGAGATGAA
Source organism: Aquifex sp. (assembly GCF_056494385.1). NCBI lineage: Bacteria > Pseudomonadati > Aquificota > Aquificia > Aquificales > Aquificaceae > Aquifex > Aquifex sp. The sequence continues at coordinate 12,935 of NZ_JBSLZM010000013.1, forward strand.
GGACCCGAGCGAGGTTGAGGACCTGATGAC
>NZ_JBSLZM010000014.1:0-13958 GCF_056494385.1 Aquifex sp.
GGAACTTCTCGGTGGATGAAGTTGTAGTAAAACTGGAGAACGTTTACAAAGAAATCGGCGGAAGGGTTATTCTGAACAACATAAACTTTGAGGTGAAAAAGGGAGAAATATTTTCAATAATAGGAGGAAGCGGAAGCGGTAAGACATCCATAACGAAGTTAATCGTCGGTCTTTGGAAACCAACGAAAGGAAGGGTTCTCGTTTTTGGCAAAGACGTTGCAAGCCTAAATAAGTTTGAGCTGAACGAAGTCAGAAGAAAGATAGGATACGTATTTCAGGAAGGGGCGCTCTTTGACAGTTACAAGGTATGGGAAAACGTTGTCTTTTACTACCTTGAGAAGGAAAGCAGAACGGAAAAGGAACTCAAAGAACTCGCACTTGAGAAGTTAAGAATGGTTAATCTTAATGAAGACGTCCTTGAGCTTTACCCTTCCGACCTCTCAGGCGGGATGAGAAAGAGGGTCGCGATAGCGAGAGCTTTGGCGACGAATCCCGAGCTCGTTATTTACGACGAGCCAACCTCCGGACTTGACCCCATAACGAGCAGGAGGATAGATGAACTTGTTGTAGAACTGAGAGATAAAACGGGAAGCACAGCGTTAATAGTTACCCACGATATGATATCCGCTTTCACAATATCGGATAGGGTTTTAGTGATAAAAGAAGGAAACTTAATAGCTATAGGAAGACCCTTTGAGGTTATGGAACACCCTGACCCTTACATTCAGTCCTTCGTAGGGGATATTAAGTCTTGTCTTAAGGCTATTCACGTCTAAAATAAAGCTGTATGCTTAAAAACCCCCTTTTTATCCACGGCTGGGGTTTTTCCTCAAAGGTTTTTAAAAACTTCAGAGGGATAAAGTATGACCTTCCGGCGCACGGAAAGAATAAAAAACCTTATGTAAGTTTTAAGGAAATACTTAAGGAACTTGCTACCTTAACCTGGAAGGAACACGACGTAGTAGGGTGGTCCCTGGGAGGAAGCGTAGCACTCCTTTTTTCTTACTTATATCCCCAAAAGGTAAACAGATTAATACTAATAGGAACGACGCCCTTTTTCGGAGGAGCGTGGGAGAAGAAGAACGTAAGAGCTATGAAGGTAAACGTAAGACGAAAGGGAATTTCTTTTTTCAGGAGAATAGCTTACGGGAAGTTTGAGGACTTCTTTGATTACAACAACGGCTTCAGGCTTCTGGACGATTACGTTAAGCTAAACCTCTACCCCGTTCTCAGGTGTATAAATAAAGAGGTTTTTATAATCCAGGGAACGGAGGATAGGATAGTTCCTCCTTCGGAAGCATACAGGCTTTATAAATCTCTTAAGAATGCTAAATTAATCTTTCTTAAAGGAGGTCACTTTCCTGTCAGGAATGAGGCAGATATTAAGCTTTCGCTTCTCAAGGGCGGCAACCACATACGAGGAGTGGGCACTTCCCCAAAGGGAAACCGCTAAAAGACTTGTTGAGTTTGTAAAACCTGAGGGTTTAATCCTTGACCTCGGGTGCGGTACCGGTTTTGTTTCAGAACATATAAAAGGTATACCCGTAGGACTTGATATATCCGAGGATATGGTAAAGGTTTACACCGAAAGGTTCGCAAAAGGCGTTATCGGTGATGCGGAAAACTTGCCTTTTAAAAATGAAAGCTTTGATTACGTTCTTAGTAACTTTGCACTTCATTGGACAGACTGGAAAAGGAGCATAAAAGAGGCCTTGAGAGTGTCAAGGAAAGGTGTAGGTATATCAATACCCGTTGAGGGTAGTGTAAGCTTTTCGGAGTTTCCCTTTCCGAAGGAGGAAGAGGTATTAGAGTATTTTAGGCCCTCCGATTACCTTATACTTGACGTGGAAATCCCCTTTAGCGGTTTTGAACTACTTAAGTTTTTTCATTTTACCGGAACAAGCCTATACAAAGGGAAGAAGAGGGTAAAAACGAGAAAAGAGCTTGAGGAGCTGGTAAAACATTCCCGCAGGGAGAAGTTCAGGGTTTTACTCCTAAAGCTTTTAAAATGAACTTAAATGCTGAAGTTCTTTGAAGAAGTAGGGAAGGCTACGCTTCTTACTTTTTGGTCTATTATCTTCCTGTTTAAGGAACCTCCTAAGTTGAAACACTTCATACAGCAGCTTACATACGTCGCGGCTGAAACAACACCCGTTGTCGTTATAACCTCTCTATTCAGCGGTGGGGTCATAGCCCTCCAGACATACTCAACCTTTCACAAGTTTAACGCAGAATACCTCATAGGGGCGGTCGTAGCTCTTTCCATGGGAAGGGAGCTTGCTCCTGTTCTTACTTCCCTAATGGTGGTGGCCAGGGTGGGTTCGGCGATGACGGCAAGCATAGGGACTATGAGGATAACCCAGCAGATAGACGCCCTTGAGGTTATGGCTATAAATCCCGTAAGCTTCCTTGTAACGCCCCGTATCTTCGCGACAACTTTAGGTGTTCCGATGCTAACCGTCTTGGCCGATATTTCAGGTATTTTCGGAGGATGGTTCGTAGCTACTAAACTTTTCGGTGTGAACGAATACTTATACTGGAGGAAGATGGTTGACCTTACGGAGTTTCACGACATTATGGGAGGGATATACAAGGCTATGTTCTTCGGTTTTATAATAGGTGCGGTTAGCTGTTATTACGGCTTTTACACAACAGGGGGAACAAAAGGTGTAGGAAGAGCCACAACAAGTTCGGTCGTTACTTCTTCAATGCTTGTCCTTATCTCGGATTACTTCCTTACGGCTTTAATCTTTTAAAACCGTTTCTCTCGCTCCGACCTCAACTATCTTATCAATAAGTCTGTCTATACCCCACCTGTTTTGTGCGGAGATGATTACCGCATCTCCTTCAACAAACGCAGTATGGGGAAGGTGGTTCATCTCCTCCTCGGTTTCAACTATTCGGTCTGCCTTATTAAGGACGTATATAATGGGTTTCTCGTCCGCGTTAAGCTCCTTTAACACTTCGTTAACCGTATTTATGTAGTCAAGCCATCCGTCGTCGGATACGTCAACAACGTGGAGTATTATATCCGCTTCCTGAACCTCCTCAAGGGTCGCTTTAAAGCTCTCTATGAGCTCCGGGGGAAGCTTTCTAATGAACCCTACCGTGTCGGTGAAAAGTATTTTTAAGTCCGGCATAACCTTTCTTGCAGAGGTTTTCGTGTCAAGGGTTGCAAAGAGCATATCCGCAACGGTAGTTCCTTTCTTCGTGAGTGCGTTCATAAGGGTTGACTTCCCTGCGTTCGTGTATCCCACTATGGCAACCCTGAGGATTCTCTCTCCTCTTTCCCCTCTTTCCCTCCTCTTCCTCTGTTCCCTTCTTCTCCTCTTTATATCTTCAAGCTCCTGCCTTATCTTGTGAATACGCTTTTTTATGAGTCTTTTCCTTATCTCCGTTTCTTGTTCACCTGGACCTCTGGTTCCTACACCACCCCCGAGCCTTGAGAGTGTCTTACCCTTTCCGTGGAGTCTCGGGAGTTCGTGCATGAGTTTAGCAAGTTCAACCTGGAGTTTTGCCTCCTTCGTCTTAGCCCTTCTTGAGAATATCTCAAGAACGAGGTCCGTTCTGTCAAGAACCCTAACACCTATGAGGTTCTCCAGGTTTGATACCTGAGCGGGTGTTAAGAAATCGTCAAACACAACCGTATCAGCTCTGGTTCCCTTTACTATCTCCCTTATCTCTTTAGCCTTTCCGGCACCGACATAATACCTCTGGTCGGGGTAATCCCTCTTCTGGAGAAGGTATCCTAGACTTTTTCCCCCAACCGCTTCGACGAGACCCTTAAGCTCCCTGATAGACTCTCTTGAAAATTCCTTTGATAAATCCTTTCCCCAGACACCTACTAAGACAGCCCTCATTCAAAGAATTAATTTAGTAAGGCATTAAGAACCTTCAACTATTGTGCTTATAGCGTGTTTGTATATGAGGTAGGGATGTCCTTCAACCTCAAGGAGAATAGTATATCTGTCGTGATTGAGCACTTTTCCGACTATCCTGTTTCCCCTTGTCAGGAAAACAGTTATAGTGCTTCCCTTTTCCTTGAACTTGTTAAGCATCTCGTCCTGTATGTTAACTTCCCTTTCTTCCATCGGAAACATCTCAAACCTCCGTTTTTTAAGATTATACTGGTTTTAAATGAAGTTCAAGGTGATATTTTTCCTTCTTGTTCCCCTTTTCCTTTACGGAAAGACATACCTCATTAAGAGCGAAACTCCGCCCTCGGGATTTATAAAGAAGATTTCCGAAAACGTATACCTCGTCGGTGAATCTCTGGCAGGCCAGAGCCTTGACGCTGTCGTTGAGGAAAACTACAAACTCAGAAAGCTCGCAATTCCGAATGACCCCTGTATAAACCTCAGGTGGGACCTTACAGCGGTGGAGGCTTTCTCCGCCTGGGATTACACGACTGGGAGTGAGGATATTTATATCTTTCTACCGGATACGGGTGTTGACTATAACAACCCGGACCTCAGGGAAAATGTCTGGAGAAATCCCGATGAAGTTTGTTACGACGGTGTTGATAACGATAACAACGGATACGTTGATGACTGCTACGGGGTTAACGTCCTTTGCTATCCGAGGGGTGTTTACGACCCTAACGCACAGGGATGTAATGCACCCGATGCCCTTGATAACGACGGTCACGGAACCCACATAGCGGGAATAATAGGTGCAGTAGGAAACAATAATCTCCTTATTTCCGGTATCAACTGGAAGGTGAAGATAATCCCATGTAAGTTTATTGACTCCTCGGGCTTAGGGGATATAGCGGGTGAGTTATCTTGCTTTGAATACTTAAAAAAACTCATAAGGGATAAAAACGTTAAGGTGGTTGCGGTAAACGCCAGTTACGGGAACTACTACCCCGCTTCCCAAATACAGAAAGAAGAGATAGCCTCCTTGGGAAATCTCGGAATACTTTACGTAACAGCTTCGGGAAACAGCGGAAAAGATAACGACCTTTATGAATTTTATCCCTGTAATTACGAGCTTGATAACGTGTTATGCGTCGGTTCCTTTTCAAAGGACAGAAGGCTTTCCTTTTTCTCAAATTACGGCTGGAAAAATGTTGATATACTCGCTCCCGGGGAAGAAATACTTAGCCTAAAACTGAACGGAGGAGGAACCTGCGAAAACGGACTTATAGCTTATTCGGGAACCTCAATGGCGGCACCTTTCGTTACGGGAACGGTGGCTCTTCTAAAAGCTCTGGGCTTTCAAAACGTGAAGGAAAGAATCCTCTTTTCGGGAGATAACTCGCCCGAGCTTGACGGAGAGGTAAACACCTGTAACCTGCTAAACCTCAGGAAGGCGGTAGAAGGTGACCCCGAGCCGAAGATATGTCTCTCGGCAAAGACGCTGGAGTTCGGAACGCTTAACGCTGGAGAGAGTGCAAAAAGGAGTTTTAAGGTAAAGAACTCGGGACTTGTCTCCCTTCGTGTGAACGATGTATCGGTCACGGGAGGGGATTTTTACATCCTTAGGGACGGGTGTTCCGGAAAGGAGTTAAAGAGCGGGGAGGAGTGCACAGTGGAAATAGGCTTTTCTCCTTCTTCTGGAGGGGAAAAGAGGGGTAAGCTAAAGGTTCTTTACGAAGGAAGGGAAAGAAGCTTGAATCTTCACGGAGAAGGCGTTTATTCAGGAGACGGAGGGGGGTGCAATACCGGAAGTTATACGCTCTGGTTAATTCCTCTGGTATTAATACTGAGGAAACTCATCAAAAGTGTGTGAATTTTTACTTACATTAATCCTATGCTGATAAAACCCGGGGATATACAGAAGGTGGGAAACTTACTTATGGATGCGGTTCACGAGGAGGAGATAAGGGTTCTGAACGAGCTTTACGAAGCCCTTACAAAGGGAGATATTGAAGCTTCGGACAAACTTATGGACGAGCTTCTGGTTGACCTTGAGGACCACTTTACAACGGAAGAGGAACTTATGAGGGAGTTTGAGTTTTTCGCCTACCCCATGCATAAAGCTGAACACGACCAGATGAGACGAAGGTTTAAAGAGGTATACGATAAGTGGAAGAAAGAGAAGAACACCGAAAGTGTCATAAGGTTTTTAAAGGAGGAAATGGTTCCTTGGCTTAAAAGTCACGTAGCCAGGTGGGACTCAACGACAGCTATACAGCTCGGGGACTAAAATAAATTTCTATGGACATACTTCAGGTATTGAAGGCTTTATTCTGGCTTATCGTTTCCGAAATTACAGCTTTCTTTATAGCGATAATCGTGGGATTTCCCCTACTCGTGGTTATAATACTTATAGCGAACTGGATTTATAAAAGGTTCGCGAAACGCTTTGAAGAGGAAATTAAAAAGAGGTATCAGGGTAATATTAAGCAGGAGTGATAGCTCTTTCTTTAAGGAATTTCTCCGCCCTCTTTAAATTCTTTGGATGCCCGAAAAGTATTAAGGTGTCTCCCGCCTCTATAGTTGTATCCCCCGATATCGTTACGTTTAGCTTCCCGTCCGGTTTCCTTATCGCTATAACTGTGACGCTTAGAGTTCTTCTGAGGTCAATATCTTTTAGTTTCTTTCCAACTAAGGGAGAATCCTCGGGAATAGGAACCTCACTTATGTCTATTTCCGCCTCTTCTCCGAAGGCTATCCTGTCAAAGAGATCTGATATGTAAGCTGAACTAGTGTGGAATATGTAGGCGGCAAGCCGTGTAGCTAGAAGTCTGTGGGGAACTATAGCTTTATTCGTCCCGAGCTCTTCAAGTTTCTGGGTTGTTTCGGGTGTTGAGGCGAAGGAGAATATAAAGAAGTTGTCTTTATCGGGTCTCATCAATCTTGCTGTAACTATTACCGCTATGTTCCGGGCATCATCACCGAGGTTAACAACCATTCCCCTCGCTCTATGTATTCCTGCAGCGTCAAGAACAACTCTCTTATATGGCTCTTCAATTATGTAAAATTTTATGCCGGCTTCTTTTATCTGCTTTTCCACTTCCCTTCTGCTGTCTATGACCACAAACGGGATTTTCCGCTTTCTGAGAAGATGTGAAAGCTCAACGGTTGTCCTGTTAAAACCGGCTATTATGTAATGTCCCTTCAGCCTTTCTATATCCTTTAACATCTTCCAAGCTCTTAAGGCACCTATGAAGTCTTCTTGAAAGAATATTCTAACGAGAATGGTTACAGCTGTGGTGAATACACCTATACCTCCGAGGGCTAAAAAGGTTGTGAATATTCTTCCGATGAGGGTATCACTTCCCTTCACAACCTCACCGTATCCTATCGTCCCCACGGTAATTATCGTCATGTAAAGGGAGTTAATGAAGTCTCCGTCCGAAAGAAGCATATAGCCTAAGGTCCCCACGGTTATAACAGTATGGAGCATAAGTAAGGGAAGACGGAAAAGAAAAAGAATCCGAAAAAGTCTTTCTTCGTATAGGTCTATTAATCTCTTTTCTTTTTTCTTTTTCCTTATTTTCTTAAGCTTCACGTGTCTTCACACCGATGGAAGATAGGGCCTCCTCACAACGCTTGCAAACGTCACCGATAAACTCACTTTTCGGGTAGTATATCCAGCATCTCGGACACTTTTCCCCTTCAGCCCTTGATACACCGACAACAACCGGAAGTTCTTCTCCTTTTTCTACAATCTCTCCACCCTCACCCGGCTCAAACTGGCTAACCGTAAGGAAGAAGTTCATATAGTCTTTATACTTCTCAACGGTTTTATTTACCTCCCCTTCCGCTTTCAGGTATACCTTAGCCTCGTAAGGGTGCCTTATAAGTCCTTTCTCCTTCCTCGCTATCTCTATAACCCTGAGGACTTCGTCCCTGACCTTCATAAGAAGCTCGTAGTCTTTCAGAACCTCTTCATCTACGAGGTTTTTATCGGGTTTTGGCATCTCGTAGAGGAAAACGCTTTCAGGTAGAGATGGGTTAATCTTCCTCACGTGTTCCCATATCTCTTCTGCGGTAAAGCTAAGGTAAGGTGCTGTTGCGGTTGTCAAAGCAATAAGCAGATGCCATAAAGCGGTTTGGGCGGAACGTCTCTCCTTGGAATTTGGGGCGTAAACGTAGAGTCTGTCCTTGAGAACGTCAAGGTATACCGCGGAAAGGTCAACTATGATAAAGTTCTTTATGGTGTTGTGAACTCTGTAAAAGAGATAGTTCTCGTAGTTTTCGTGAACCTTTTCAAGGATTTTCTGGAGCTTTGAAACTATCCACCTGTCAAAGTGGTGAAGCTCTTTAAATTCCAGAGAGTCCCTTTCGGGATTGAAGTCGTAAAGGTTTCCGAGAATAAACCTCAATGTGTTCCTTATCTTCCTGTAGTCGTCCGCTATCTTCCTCAGGAGGTTTTTCCCGAGTTTTACGTCCTCGGTGTAGTCCTCACTAACGACCCAGAGTCTCAGGATGTCCGCTCCGAACTCCTTTATAACCTCCTGTGGTGAGATAACGTTTCCGAGGGATTTTGACATCTTCCTTCCCTGTTCGTCAACTATAAAGCCGTGGGTAAGAACGGACTTGTAGGGAGCTTCTCCGTAAGAACCTACCGATTCAAGAAGAGAGGCTTGGAACCATCCCCTGTGCTGGTCTGAACCCTCCAGGTATAGGTCAGCTTTTTTAAAACCGAGAGGTCTTATAACGGACGCGTGAGAACAACCAGAGTCAAACCAAACGTCAAGGATATCCTCCTCTTTCTTAAAAGAAGTTCCTCCGCATTTGGGACATTTATAACCTTCGGGTAGTATCTCCTCGGGTGATTTCTCAAACCAGACGTCCGTTCCGCCTGGATGTTTCTCAACGAGACGTGCTATCCTTTCAAATACTTCTTTATCCTTTATAACCTCTCCGCAGTTTTCACAGTAAAAGACCGTTATGGGAACACCCCAGAATCGCTGTCTTGATATACACCAGTCAGGTCTGTTTTCAACCATGCTCTTTATCCTGTTTTTTCCGTATTCGGGTATCCACTTCACCTTTTCTATTTCTTCAAGAGCCCTTTCCCTAAGGGTTTTTCCTTCATACTCTACGTCCATTCCTATAAACCACTGGGGTGTAGCCCTGAATATTACGGGATTCTTACACCTCCAACAGTGAGGGTAGGAGTGTCTTAGCTTTGACTCGTGAACGAGAAATCCCTTTTCTTTTAGAAGACCAACTATTAGTTTGTTAGCGTCAAATACTCTAACACCCCTTATGAATTCAGGAGCGGGCTCAACAAACCTTCCCGAGTCGTCAAGGGGTGCGTAAGGCTCAAGACCGTATCTTCTTCCTACCGTGTAGTCCTCCTGACCGTGCCCCGGTGCCATGTGAACAAGTCCGCTTCCCGTATCAAGGCTTACAAACTCCGAAGGGTAAATCTTCCACATATTCTTCAGAGTTTCTTCCGAAAGGTGTCCCTTTAGTTCGTCCTTTTCAACGAAGGGGTGAACATACTCAAGACCTACGAGCTCACTTCCCTTTACGTTCTTTAAAACTTTTACGTAGGTCTTTCCTATCGTCTTAAAGAAATCTTCAAGGAGCTCCTTCGCAACTATCCAGACCTCTCCCTCCCCAACCTCAACGAGGGAGTAATCCGCATCCTCTTTTACCATAATGCCGAGGTTTGCGGGAAGGGTCCAGGGGGTTGTGGTCCATATGACCGCATAGGTCTTTTTTCCTTCAACTTTTTCCTTTAGGGGAAACTTCACGTATACCGACGGGTCTTCCTTTTCGTAATACTCAACCTCAGCCTCCGCCTCCGCGGTTTTATCGTATATACACCAGTAGACGGGTTTCTTACTCCTGTATGCTAGACCTTTCTCAAAGAATTTACCGAGCTCCCTTATCTCGGTAGCTTCATACTCGGGACTCATAGTGAGATAGGGGTTTTCCCAGTCTCCGAGAACACCGAGTCTTATGAACTCCTCCCTCTGTATGTTCACATACCTGTTTGCATACTCCCTGCACAGCTTCCTGAACTCTGTCTTAGGTAGGTTTTCTTTTCTCATCTTTTTCTTTGAGAGCTCCTTCTCAACGGCACGTTCTATGGGAAGACCGTGGCAGTCCCATCCGGGAATGTAGTTTATGTTCTTTCCGATAAGTAAGTTGTATTTATTTATAACATCCTTGAGAATTTTGTTTAAAGCGTGTCCCACGTGTATGTGCCCGTTTGCATAGGGAGGTCCGTCGTGAAGAACGAAAACTTCCCTTCCCTTTCTCTCCTCTATTATCTTTTTGTAAAGTCCTTTCCACTTTTCGAGGATTTGGGGTTCCTTTTGGGGTAGATTTGCCTTCATAGGAAAATCGGTCCTCGGAAGGTTTAGCGTTTCCTTGTAGTCAAGTTTCTTGTTTGTCATATGAATTATTTTAAGTAATTTATGAGGGTTAAGTTTCTCGGCTCTTTCTACGAGGAGTTTCCCCCTCCTGATTATCCCGAGGTCGTGTTCGTAGGAAGGTCTAACGTCGGGAAGTCCTCACTCCTGAATATGGTTGTAGGTGCAAAGGTGGCAAGGGTTAGTAAAGAACCCGGAAGGACGAGGGCGGTTAACTACTTCCTTCTTGAGGACGAGGTGTATCTCGTTGACGTTCCGGGATACGGATACGCAAAGGTGAAGAGGGAAGAGATGGAAAGGTGGAAAAAGATGATGGAAAAATACTTCCTTGAGAGGAAGGACAACATAAAGATGGCTTTTCTCTTGATTGACAGCGTAGCAGGTGTTCAGCCCCTTGACGAGCAGATGATGGACTGGTTTGAGTATTACGGAATTCCCTACACTGTGGTTCTCACGAAAACCGACAAGGCAACCCAGAAAGAGATAGCACAAACCTTAAAGCAAGTAAAGAAATACGTAGGGGAGGAGGCGATAGTTCTAAGCTCAGCTAAGGAAAACAGGGGAAAGAAGGAGCTTCTCTCAAGAATTCTTAAGTGAGTAAAGTCTGAAGAAGTTCTCAAGTTTAAGGTTATCAACCCTTGCATCGGGGTTTATTCCCGCCCTTTCAAGAAGTTCCTTATCAATTTTCTTCCTTAAGGCTTTCCGCCTGTTTGCAAAAAGTTTAGTAAGAAACTCCTTGTAGTCTCTTAAATCCTTAACCTTAACCTTTTCCCTCCTTACGAGCTTTATAACCGAGGAGTTCACTTTAGGGGGAGGGACGAAGAATCTGGCAGGAACCGTCATAACGTACTCAACATCGTAAAAGCTTCTTACAAAAACCGAAAGCCACCCTGTGTCTCTCTTACCCTCAAGTTTTTCCGCAACCTCCTTCTGAACCATGTAGACCGCTAGAGGAACACAATCCCTGTTAAAAACGGTGTTTTCTATTATGAGACTTGCAACGTTGTAAGGTAAATTCCCGACGAGTTTTAGTTTTTCCCCGAGCTCACAGAAGGGAAACTCGGACGCATCACCGTGAATGACCTCAAGCCTTTCGTCCTCAAGCGTTTTCAGATGTTCCACCATATCTCTGTCAAGTTCTATAACGTAAAGCTTCTTTAATGGATAGGTTAGAAGAACACGCGTGAGGTTTCCGGTTCCCCCTCCTATCTCAACAACCGTATCCCACTCTTTAATCTCAAGGGAGCGGGCTATCTCGTTTAAAACCCCTTTTGATACCAAGATGTGCTGGCCAAATGACTTTTTTAGTCTCATTAAGATTAAAATACTGCTATGGCTAACGCCGTTCTCCTTATTTCATGTCCCGATAGGAAAGGACTTGTCAAGGAGATATCCTCCTTTATAGCGGAAAACAACGGAAACATTGTTAATTTTGACCAGCATATAGACGAGCAGACCGGAACATTCCTTGCAAGGGTTGAGTGGGAACTAAAAGACTTTTCAATCCCCAGAGAAAGGATAAAAGAGGCTTTCGGGAAAAGGGTGGCAAAGAGGTTCGGTATGAACTTTAAGCTCAGCTTTACCGATTACGTTAAGAAGGTTGCGGTTTTCGTCTCAAAACAGGAACACTGCTTTTACGACCTTATGCAGCGGTTTCGCGCGGGGGAACTGAAAGGAGAGGTTAAGCTTGTGATAAGCAATCATGAAAAGGCGAGGAAAACCGCGGAGTTCTTCGGTGTTCCCTTCTATCACATTCCGAAAAGCAGGGAAAACAAGTCGGAGGCTGAAGAGAAGGAGCTTGAACTTTTGGAAAGGAACGGGGTTGAACTAATAATTCTTGCAAGGTATATGCAGATACTTTCTCCGCAATTCGTAAAGAGATACGAAAACAGGATTATAAACATACACCACTCTTTCCTTCCCGCTTTTCCGGGTGCAAGACCCTACGAAAGGGCTTTCAAAAAGGGTGTAAAGATAATAGGGGCAACTGCCCACTACGTGACGGAAGAACTTGACGAAGGTCCCATAATAGAACAGGACGTTGTGAGAGTGAGCCACAAGGACAGCCTTCAGGACTTTATAAGGAAGGGAAAGGACATAGAGAAAATTGTTCTTGCGAGGGCGGTAAAGTGGCATCTTGAGGATAAGGTTCTCGTTTATAATGGGAAGACCGTGGTTTTTGGGTAACTTAAATATACTTCTTAGCCTTTTCTAAAACCTTTTTCACGTATCCCCAGTTATCCGCCCTTATTCCGTTGTAAGCCTTTATGGCAAGCTCCCAGCTTCCGAAACGTTCGTAATTCTCCTTAAGAATTCTTACACCGAGTTCCACGTTAAGCTCAACGTCGTAAAGCTCTTCGGGAGAGCTTATCCCGTATTCTTGCATGAGTCTTTTGTTATGCTTATAGTTTATTTGCATTAAGCCTATATCTTCACTTCCGTCCTTGTTTTTGTTGTAAGCCTTCGGGTTAAAACCGCTTTCCTGTTCAATTATCGCTAAAACTATGTTTAATGGAACACCGTATTTTTCAGCTTTTTTTCTCGCAACCTCCTTTATGTAGGCCTTTCCTACCTCCCTCCTTACGGGAGAAGCGTAAAAGTTAACCGGAGAAAAACTTACCTTTTTTTCCTCTTTAGGGATGTAGGAGTAAAAATCACCCTTTATATGTTTTTCCCTTGTGGTCTTTAACTTTATCGGAGGAGAAAAGAAGTTTTCTATCCTCATATGGATAAAGATAAGATATAAACGACGAATGAAGATAGCTCTTTTTACCGACAGTTTCAGAAAAGATAGAGGTTTCCGAAAAAGGTATAACCACGACAGATTTATAGAATCCCATATAAGGGTTTACCTTTCCTGAACGGTGGGAAAACCTATATTAATTTTCATAATGAAAGCGGAGTTTAATAAGGAGCTTATAAAGAAGTATGACAGACCCGGACCACGTTATACGAGCTACCCTCCTGCTACGGAATTTAACGAAAAGTTCGGAGCGGAAGAGTATATAAAGAGGCTCATAAAGAGTAATGAAAGGAAAACTCCCCTATCCCTATACTTTCATATACCCTTCTGCGAACAGAGGTGTCTTTATTGCGGGTGTAACGTGATAATATCCCACAGGAAGGGCATAGAAGAACCTTACCTTGAGAGGGTTTACAAGGAGATGGATTTAGTCTCCCAGTATATAGACAAGGATAGGAAAGTTATACAGCTCCACTGGGGAGGCGGAACGCCCAATTACCTTAGCCCGGAGCAGATAAAGAGGTTTTTCGAAGAAATAGAGAAAAGGTTTCCTATAGACGAAAATGCGGAGATATCCATAGAGCTTGACCCGAGATACCTTACCGACGAACAGATAAAGGCTATAAAGGAAGTTAGGTTCAACAGGGTAAGTATGGGCATACAGGACCTAAACCCGAAGGTTCAGCAGGTGGTAAACAGGGTTCAACCCTACGAACTCATAAAGGAAAAGATGGAAAAGCTGAGGGAGGCGGGATTTGAAAGTATAAACGTTGACCTCATATACGGACTACCCTATCAGACTAAGGAAAGCTTTGAGGAAACCGTTGAGAAGGTTATAGAGCTTAACCCCGACAGGATAGCGACCTACAGCTTCGCATATATACCCCAGATAAAACCCCACCAACAACTCCTTCCGAAGGAAGCTCTCCCCTC
>NZ_JBSLZM010000015.1:0-3920 GCF_056494385.1 Aquifex sp.
GAACTAATAACCAGAGACAAAAAACTTACAGAGCTTGGAGAGGTAGTTATTGAGATATTCAGGAAAGACCCAAGATTAGTCTGGCAGGTGGTCTGGGTGAATCTGTGTTTGAACTCTGACTTGTTTAATTGGTATGTAAAGACTATAGTATGGGGAGCAACTTTTACAAAGGAAACTCTCATAAATAAACTAACTCAGGAAGGAGTGAGGTCAAGAACTGCGCAGAATGCTATAAACTCCCTGATCAATACATTTGAAAATTCCCCCCTCGGTGAGTGGTTCGGTAAAAAGATAAAAGAGGAAAAGAGGAGGGCTGTTTATCTTAAGGCGGGCAGTGATGATATAAGCATATTTGCGGTTGGCTATGCGTTGTACAAGATGGCGGAAAAGAAGGGCATAAAGGGGACAACCGTTAGTGAGCTTTACATGGCGGGTCAAGATATGGGACCCTATGCTTTGTTCGGGCTCAGTAAGGAAAGCTTGATGCAGTCCCTCAGAAGCCTCAAAGACAAGGGGGTGCTCGGGGCGGACCTGGTGGCAGATCTTGACAACATACACTTTTATGAGGAGATATCTCCCTTAGATGTTCTGAAATTTGCCCTTAGGTGAGCTTTGTATGGGATTTAACAAATACTTCACCTTTGGACTGCGCAGGGAGTGGCTGGAAAGCTTCTTAGAAGGCGGTTTTGAGTGGTTCTGTGGATGCTCCTTGGGTCCTTACCAGAAAAAGGCTCTCCTTAATTACCTAAAAGATGCATGGATAATAGACGCAGACGATTTTACTGATATAGGTGAGTATATAGCGAGGCTGATGAATAAAGATAAAGAGACCGCTTGGCAGGCGGTATGGGTAAACCTGTGCCTAAACTCAGACCTGTTCAGATGGTATGTAAACACCGTTGAGTGGGGAGAAACCTTTACAAAAGAAAGTCTCGTAAGGGAGCTAACTAGTGAAGGCATAAGACAAAGAACAGCGCAAAACGCTATAAACTCCCTAATTAACACCTTTGAAACCTCTCCTCTTGGTGAATGGTTCGGGAAAAGATTAGAAAAGAAAGCCTACATCAAAGAAGGCCTTGAAACGGTGAACAAAGAACTTGTGTGGTATATGTCAAACATGCTTACGGTTGTGAATGAGAACCTTGCTCATAAATTCTTAGGTATTCCTGAAGAGGAATTCCTTAGATTATACGCTTTGATTTAGTATGAGGGCTGTTCTATAATTATACTAAGATGAGGTATTCTGACATATTGGGGCTTAAGGAGGGGTTCTCAGCCTACTACGTAATTACGAATGAAGAAGATGACAGTAAAAGATGGAACACCTTTATACCTCATGATAACTTCTATCAGCTACTTGAGCAGGTTTTAAGAGCTTTAAAAAGGCAGGACGGTAAGGGTTCTGTCTGGTTACAGGGACCTTACGGAGTAGGCAAAACTCACGCTTGTGCAGTCATAAAACATCTGCTGTTAGATGATTATGAAACTATAAAAGCTTACATTGACTCATCTTTTGAAGGCTTTGGTAAACAGATAGGCGCTCAAATTCTTGCTCTTAGGCAGAACAAAAAATATTTAACAGTAGCGTTGAAAGGTTTTGACAGCATACCAACCGTCAGCTACATATCTTACTTCCTGCAACAAAAGATAAAAGATACGCTTCTAAGACATGGTTTAGAGCTTCCGACTTTTAAAACGGATGTGGAAAGGATATATGAGCATATATCTTTGCTTAGAGAAGAAGTTGTAACTGATAAGCTTTCTGATTATTCAGATTACAAAGTTTTCCTGCGAGACCTGAAAGATAGAAGAGATAAAGCCATAATTGAAGCTATAAACATTTTGGAAAGCGAAGGTGTATTAATAGCTACTCCCTTAGATAAGTGGTTCAGAGAACTAAAAGCTCTTCTACATAGTAATGGATTTGATGGCATCTTTATTATTTGGGATGAGTTTACGGACTTCCTGAGAGATGAAAGAGTTATAAGCTTTGTTCAAAACCAGCTCGCGGAACACCCTGACATTCACCTTCTAATAGTTACTCATAGAACTGAGGAGAACATAAGGAGATATGTTGATGCGGACACAATAGAAAAAATAAAGGATAGGTTTTGGACTCATAGATTTGAAATGAAGGAAATTACAGCTTTTGAGGTTATAAGCAGAACCTTTGAGAAGAAAGACAAAGAGCTATGGGACAAGTTAAAAAATGAAAGAATGAATAAGGTTAAACAGCTTGTAGATACTATAGCCCATCAAAGAGGTGTAAAGAGAGACCTCATAACTAACCTGTATCCTTTTCACCCATATACGTCTTTCTTGATAAGCTATATGGCAGGACAGTTCCTATCCGCAGAAAGAAGCATCTTTGAGTTCTTATACAGCGAACGGGGAAAAGAAAAGAAAGGCTTCCAGATGTTTCTTGAGAACAACATAGAAGAGGAGCCGTTTCTAACAGCGGACTACCTATGGGATTTCTTCCATGAGCTTTTAGATGATAGAACCACCTCAGATATGGTAAAGGAAGTAATATACAGATATTCGGAAAAAGCTCAAAATATTGAATCCAAATTTAAAGACCAAAAGGATAAGTATCTCAGGATTTTAAAGGTAATAGTTCTAATGAACATTATTTACAGAAGTGTAAAGGATGCACCTGTACTACTGCGACCCCATGAAGATAACGTAAAGTTAGCCTTTGCAGGAACTCCCATACATGATGAATTTAACAAACTCCTTAACGAACTCGTTTCTTCTGGGATAGTGCCTAAAGACCCGGACGGAACACTGTTCGTACATGTGGGAGAACTGCCTGATAAGGAGATTAGAGAAAAAGTGGAAAACTTGAGAAAGAGTTTCTCCAGCCTTGCATCTGTAGTTTCAAACAATGCGGAAGCTAAAAGCTTGTATGAGAATACTGTTATAAGCCGTATTAAGAGTAATGTTTTAAGGGTACTGGAGTATATCAATGTGTATACTCAGGATTCAAGAAGCCTAAGATACAAAGTTGAAAAGATGAGTAAACATGCATTAAGGGTAGTATTTGGCTTACCAACTAAGGAAATTGACATAGCAGAGCTTAAGAAGGGTTTTAAGAAACTTTCAGAAGAATATAAAGATGTTGTATTTATGGTTCCGGAAAATTTCTTTGGTGAAGATACCATAAGCAGATGGATAGAGTATAGAGCAAAGGCTGAGGTGGCTCGTGCTCACAACAACGTCCAGTGGGAAACCCACTACACCAAACAGGCAAACAAAATCGTAGAGGATTTCCTGAGGACGTTAGCTGATGGATATATCTATGTACTATTCAGAGGAGAAAGCAATTCTATACCCTTTAGAGAAGTATCTCAATTGCTTAGCAAGCAAATTGCCACAAAGATATTTGAAGCGGGTGCTGAAAATATAAGTGGACTACCCCAGACAGTGTGGGATAAGAAGGCTACAAAGGACTTTATAGATAAGCTTTTGAAAGCAAGATTGAGAACAAATTTGGAAGATAAAGCCATAATTAAAGGACAACAAGCTCTTGTTTTGCCCGCTCTGAGAGCTAAAGACGGAAGATATGTTGTATCTGAAAACTTCAAGGTAGAGGATGTAGACCCTTACCATCCGATAGTTAGGGTAAAGAATGCTATATTGGAAACTTTAAGTGATAAAGATTCTTGTAATGAAGAGTGTTTTATACCTCTGAGGGAGCCTCCTTACGGTCTTTACAACAACCAGATAAACGCTTTTATACTAACCATGGCTTTCAAAGCTCTAAAAGATGAACTATACGAGGTGGGAAGCGGATTGATTTCTGAAATTCATCTTAGGGACTTTATACTTAACATACTTGAGGGTCGTACATCGCATACATATGTAAGACTCGGAAGCGAAGAAGACAAAATCCTGCCAGAGCTTCTTAGAGAGGCTTT
>NZ_JBSLZM010000016.1:0-4475 GCF_056494385.1 Aquifex sp.
TCTATCTTGAGAGGGAGAAGACCGAAAAGATTAAGGTGAAGGAGAAACTTCAGAGGAAGATAGATCACCTCTTCAGGGAAAAGAAGTCAAAAGAGAGAAAGATGAAAAACTTAAGAAAAGAGGTTCTTGAGGTGCTTACAAATGAGATAATCCTCACGGCGAAGGCTTCAGGTATAGACACCGTAGTGATAGAGGACCTCTCTTTCAAGGAAGTTCCTGAGTGGAGGGATAAGACCTTAAGGTGGCTCTTTTCAACGTGGTTTTACATGAAGTTCTCTGAGAGACTGAAGGAGAAAGCGAAGAGGGAAGGGATAAGGGTGAAGGAGGTAAATCCTGCTAACACGAGCAAGAGGTGTTTTTGTGGGAGGGAAGTCAAGAAGGAAGGACACTACCTTATCTGTTCTGCTCACGGAAAGTATGACAGGGATTACACTGCTTCAATAAACTTGGGGAAGAGGTATCTAAAACCTCCTGCCCTTGAGGTGGGAGGTATTCCAGAGACCGTTCCCTCTGGAGGTACCTCTTCCTCTATTCCCGTGCTTATAAGACTCACAACACTTATTGCATACCTCAGGTTAGTCAGATGCACACTCCTTTATTCCTTAGTTCCGAATACCCGAACGGATTTTCTTGACACAACGATCAAACGATGTTAGCTATTGTCAGCAAAGAAGGAACGGTGGGGCATTCTAAGATTTCCACTACGATGGACGTTTACATGGAGGCGGAGAAGGAGAAGCAGATGGAGGTGATAGTTGAGAGGTTGTGAGAAGGTCAGTTAGGTCATTTGAACAGAACAAACTAAAAGGGTAGTTCTGGTATAACTGTTGATATAAACCCTCTGATCCTAGACTCGGAAGGAAAGAAGCTCTTAGCAACCTTCTCCGCCTGCTCTATAGGATATGCTTCGTTTAGAAACCTCTTTATATCCGATACAAAGGGGAACCTCTCTCTATATACAGCGGAAAGAATGCTCTGCAGGTAGTCAAGGTCTACATCTTTCTCCGTTTGTATTTTCACTACACCTATAGGATTTGCTTCAAAGCCGGGCAAATGTCTGAACCTGAGCAAGGAAAAAGTAAACTCGCTCAGCTCTTTTAAAGAGCTGACATTTTCCTGCTCTTTCACCTTACCGGTCCAGTAAACACTCCTGTATGGTCTCAGATTCTCCCATACGTTATGCTCGTAAAGGCTGTCAGGTATATCTCTGGGAGTTTTCACGAAGCCAACCACCCCCCTAACGATGTCCTTGTATCTTTCCTCACTTTCGAGCCTGAACGGCGCCAGCACATGCCTTTTCTCAGGATACAAACCGTCAACCAAGATGAAAGAGTCCTCATTTCTTTCTCTGAAGAGCTTGAGGATGTAAAATTCAAGAAGCCTCATGTAGTGTCTTACGCGGCCCCTGGCTTTTCCCTTTATAACATTGAAGTTACCCAAGTCTTTCTTTTGTATCTGAATCTGTCCCTGCTCGGTTACTCCGGATCTGCTCGTATCACATATTATCCAACAGTCCTTGTGCTCGAATATGGATCCGAGGCTTTCCTCCCTGATTGTTTCCCTTACGTCATGTTCTGTAAAAAATTGCTGACCCCTGATGACAATAGAAGCCCTAAGCCTTTCCACAAACTCTCTAAGCTCGTTTCTGACAGCTTCACCGAAAACCTTTTCATATATCTCAAAAGGAAATAAGAGAAGGTTTATGTTACGTGTATAGGTTGTATTCCTTAGTCTTCCCTCCTGATCCCTGTAAAGGAGTGCTGCTGATATACAGGCGTAGTAAAGAGGTGTTCCGCTATAGCTGGCATGCCCAACCCTGTAAAGTTTCATAGATCCATCAAGAAAGGCATCAAACTTCAAAGGTGATTCTTTCGGGAAATCAATCCAGCGAAGGTCTCCCACCGGAACTATCTCCTCTCTTTCCAAAAGGGGACCCTCATACTCTAAAGCATAGGATTGTATAAAAAGAGATTTCCTCATCATTCTTCTCCGAGCCTGTGGAGAGGCTTAGGGAATCTTACAACCAGAGGAGCTTCCAACCTATCATGTAGGAGAACAAGCTCTCCTCTCCTGAGAAAAGAGACTCTCTGACGCATGCCATCAGAAAGTCTTTTGTAAAACCTGTTGGAAAGCTCTATCTCTTCGCTCTTACCAACAAGAAAAGCAAAGCTGTTCTGAAGGACCTCTTCATCAATTTGGGAAGCAAATTGCTCCGCACCTATAAGAGTGAGTCCATAGCCCCTTCCACGGGCAGCTATTTCTTTTATAAAGCTCTTTATTGTGGACCCCTCTCTTCCAGAGGGAGCAAATTTGTTAAGCTCGTCTACGAATACACTCACCCTTGAAGGGAAGTCTCCTATGTAGTTCTCGTTTAAATACTTTTCTTCCCTCTTCTTAAGAGGGAGTATCTCCTTGAGAGCGGAAAGGACTGAAAAGAAGACCATCCGCTGCTCATTGTCTTTCAAAGGCTCTATGTTTATAACCCATAGCTCACTTCTCCCCAGGTCATATACGTTTAAGGGATTCCCATGGGGAAGGTCTGGGACTATTACCCTTGAAGAAAGTAGTCTGTTTATTCTGTTGATAAACTTTCTTACTGTTGCCTCGTGATGAGGAGCGTTTCCTATGGTCACGTAACCGCCTCTGGTCCCTCCTCCAGAAAGCCTCCTGTTGAGTTCCCTCATAAGGTCCCTGAAAGAAGTTCTTCTATCATTGAATTCATCATTGATAGATATCAAGAGACTTTCCATCTGTTCGTTAATATCAGAAGGATCAAGAAGAGCGGCTATCGTATGAACTCCCAGACTAAGGAGGTCCTGAAGCCCGTAACTGAAATCGGAACCAGGTTCGTATATTGTTGTTTCATCCCTAAATACTCTTATAGGGTCAACCCTGTATTCTGGTCTGTTCCTACTTAGACTCTCTTCATAATACCTGTAAGCCTGATCCCATAGAGAAGCTGTATTGTCGTCCTTTTGATAGAGGTCTTCAATTGCTTCCTCCATATTGCTGTAATCAATTTCACCTATATCAAGTAGATCCCTTTCTTTGACATTGAAAGCTATTATCCCGAGCGTCCTATCAAAACGGCTCAGCTCCTCCATTTGCATGGAGTAGGACAGGGCAGAAGCGATCAAGAAGAGAGCATAGCTGGTTTTGCCGGCAAGCCCAGATTTCCCCGTTATGTTTACATGCCCAGAGGAGTAGCCGAACAGTCCTGTGAATGGACCGTAAACGGGTACATAGGCTCCGTCTCCTGAGCGAACAAAGCCCATAAGAATCCTCTGATCTTCTTTAATCATGGAAGAGAAAGCTCTTTCAAGAGTGTCTCTTCTTGATTTATATACAGGATATGCATAAGTTAAGGGTGCAGTTTTTCCATCGCTCCTATATACTATCCTTGCCTTTCCTGTTTTTATTGTGGGTATTCTGGTAGGAATATTTCTTTCCGCCTGCCCGAAAGACCACGAGTAGAAGTGCTCTATTATATCTCTCTTCTCGGATTTGACAGATACGTCTTCAACCATTCCTATGATAACTGTATCCTGGTCGAGTCTGACCTCTATCATCTCCCCAGGTTCTACGTATATATCGTCAGAGTCTTTGAGCCAGAAGCTAAAGGAATAGGGAGTGGCTGGGTCTGATTGAGTGATTGATACTCTCCCTATAACACCCTCAATCTCTTCTATCTCTTCAATTTCTCTTATCTGTTCTTCCTCAGTCTTATGAACAGTTGCTTCTTCCTCATATTTGAGTCCATACAAATCCTTTGTTCCCTTGATTATTTCAAGAACTCTTTTAAGTGCTTCTACTTTTTCGTCTCCCTTCTTTTCGAGTGCAGGTATAGTCTTGTGTTCAAGGTTCCACACGTTCGGGTTTTTCATAAGGATCTTTCTAATTACGAAATCCACGAATTCTCGCCTATCCCTCTTAGTTTTCCTGCCTATGTCCCGGAGGATCTGCTTGAGCGTAGTGTCATTAAGAAGTTTCTCTTTTAGCCTTTCCTCTTCCATAGCTCTCCTCCCAGTGTGTTTGTTTTATTTCTGACAGGCTTTTTTTACCATGCCAACCCTTTTCCTCAAGTTTGTACTTTAGTGCTTTTGAAGTCTCAAGTTTTCTTTCCATTTCCTCCCACCTTACTATCCCTACCATTACCACCCTCCAACGAAAAGTGTCCCTTTAAAAGGAGGGTCAAAAAACTACTCCTGCTCAAGCCCCTCTTATCAGCTTCTTCCTTTAACTTTTTTACTACATCCGGAGGTAAACTGAAAGCCACAACTTTTTTCCGTGCCATCTCTTTTAATTTCTCCATTTCCTGTTTAATTTTAATATGATAAAGCTCATATTAACTAAACTTTTGCACAACATGAGTCACCTCCTATCAAGTTTTGTAGCAGGAACAGAACAAGCTTGTCATCAGGAAAAGGAGAGAACCTCAAACATCGCCTTATTAAAGACTTCATAAATTCAACAAA
>NZ_JBSLZM010000017.1:0-9248 GCF_056494385.1 Aquifex sp.
AGACTGAAGTTTCTCAAGGTTCAACGGTTTTTTATAGGCCTAACGAGCTTCACGGATTTAAAGCTATTGAAGACTCCATAGTTGAGGCAACCATAACACCTAATCCCGCGGTGAGGAGAATTTAATATAATTTTCCTTATGATTTTTTACCTGCTTCCTTCTGAGGGAAAACAGTCCTCTATGGACCTGGTCAAGAAAGACCTTTTTTCCCTCCGGGACTCAAAGGAGCACAATAGGTTTTCCCAATTAAATCCGTATAGGGAGGAGCTGATAAAGCACTTTAAGGTAAGCACCTCTCCCCTTGCTCCCGCTTGGAGGAGGTATAAGGGAAAGTTCTGGGACAGTTTAGAGTTTTGGTGTTTACCACCTAAGGTTCAGCAAGATATAAAGGATAAGGGGGTTATACTCTCACCACTTTTCGGAATGCTCGGTGTTGAGGACTACATACCTAAATACCGCGTATCTTACGAGGATGTATACAAGGGAAAGAAGCTAAAAACCTTCTGGAAGGAAGTCCTTAAGACTTTAACACAAAACCTCCTAAGCGAGGCTGTCGTCTTTGACTTCTTGACCTCCGAACAGAGGGAGACGGTAAGCTTTCCCGAAAACGTTAGAATAGTGAGGTTTGAATACATAAGGAAGGATAAGAAAGTTATAAACCCTATGCCCCACAGGGCTTATACACTCCGTTATATAGCGGAGTGGAACGTAAACCTTGATAACCTTGATAAAATAAACTTTTACGATTATAAGGTTGAGGAGGTAAGGGAAGAAGAAAACTTCATAAAGGTTCTTATGAGGGGAGAAGGCAAATACATTTAAAATGGAGTTTCTGGAGCTTGACGGCTCTTACGGAGAGGGCGGAGGTCAGATAGTCCGAACCGCCTTATTTTTAAGCACCCTTCTTAAGATTCCCGTAAGGATATACAACATAAGGGCAAAAAGGGATAAGCCGGGCTTAAAGAGACAGCATCTCAACATAGTAGAGCTTTTAAAGAGACTCGCAAAGGCTAAGGTAAAGGGGGACGAACTGGGTTCAACGGAACTTGAATACATACCAAAAAGACTAAAGCCCGGATATTACGAGGTTAACTTTGACACAGCAGGTTCTATAACGCTTTTCTTCCAAACGATACTTCCCTTATCCCTCTTCGTTCCCGGTGAAACAGTTATAAAGGTAATCGGGGGAACGGACGTTCCCAAAAGTCCGACGGTAGACTGGTTGAGGTTTGTATTTCTCCCTTACGTTATGAACATTCCCGAGTTCATAAAGATTGAAGTTATAAAGAGAGGGTTTTATCCGAAGGGTGGCGGAGTTGTTCAACTAAGCGTAAGGACATCCCTAAAAGAGGAAGTAAGCGAGGTTTCAAAGATAAGGGAGCTCTTCGGAGAAAAGATAAACTTGAACAGAACAAAGAGGGGTGAGATAAAGAAGATTCACGTGTTTTCCATTGCTCACGAGGAACTAAGGGAGAGAAAGGTGGCGGAAAGACAAGCTAAAGGGGCGGTTGAAGCCTTAAGGGAGTTAGGTTATCCCGAACCGGAGATTTACAGACAGTATGCACAGGCAAGCTCCATAGGAACGAGCATAACTGTGTGGCTTGAAGATACCGGGGGAAATATTCTGGGAGCTGATAATCTCGGGAAGAAAGGAAAGCTTGCGGAAGTTGTGGGAGCAGAAGCTGTAAAGAAGCTTCACGAGGACTACTCAGCGGGTGCAACCGTTGATAGACATCTTGCGGACCACCTCGTTCCTCTTATGGCTATATTCGGAGGAAGTATTAAAGTTCCCCGTTTTACCGGCCACCTGCTTACCAATATATGGGTGTGCGAACAGTTCTTCGGAAAAATTTTTGAGGTAAACGAAAAAGAAAGAACCGTGAGCGTTAAATGACGTTTTTCTTATCCGTTCCCATGTATCCCACCATCTCCTTTATTGCGTATGCAAACTCCCTTATCTCCTTCTGGGCGCCCTCATGGGTTCTCAGGGTTATGAAGTTGTCAAGACTTATCCTCGGAACGGTCCAGTAAAACCTCGTTTTCATAAACTGGGGTAAAACTCCCCTTGCAAGCTCCTTAGCTCCTCCGGAGCTTATTATTCTCTCATAAAGCTCTACGGAATCCTTTATTAGCTTTTTAATCTCCTTTACGTATTGCTCACTCTCGGGAATAGGTTCATCAACGGAAGCCTGCTTGTTCTTCTCTGCCTGTTTTCTTATATACTCCGGCAGGTAAAACTCAAGAAACTCGGTTCCAACGTATCTTTTTGAAACCTCGTTGTAGGAGCCGAAGCGGTGTCTCATCCACTGCCTCGCAACGAAGAGAGGACACTCAACTACGAAGGTGTAAAAGTCCATATCGGTCCCAAGCTCAAGCTTATCAACAAGTCCCACCCATCCCGAGGAGGTTTCCATTTTTTCCTTAACGTAAGCTTCATCCCTCGTGTAGGAGATGTTTTTTAGTTCTTCATCTTCCACTTCTCCCTTCCTCTCAACTATGAAGTAAACGGTCGGAAAACGCTTTTTAATACTCTCTATAACCTCTTCGGGAAGAAGTTTCCAAGCGTTTATAGCGTTTCTTAAGTTTAAAAAGATATATCCCTTTGAGAAATAGGCTTGAAAGGTTGGGTTATCAACTCTTTGAAGGAGGGCTAACCAATCTTCCTTTTTCCCCTCGTAGGCTATAACGTTATGCTCAAAGGGTGAGGCGTGCCTATGCCTGAAAAGATACCTTATCAGCCTTTTGTCCCTTAGTTCGTCGGAATAAGTATCCTTTGCAAAGGATACCCTCGCACACCTTACCACCCTTTGGTCGGAGCCCATAAGGTGAATGTTCATAATTAATAAAAAGGATACCTCTTTCCCTGGTAGCTGTTTCTCTTTTCAAGCTCACTTCTTACCGCCTGGATTACCCTATTTTTATGTTTGTAAGTGCACCACTCAGGAGCTATAAGTCTTTCTTCATCGGTTTCTCCGGTTATTCTGTGGACAACCATATCGGGAGGTAAAAGTTCTATAACGTCCGCGCAATACCTTGCGTATTCCTCTAAGGATAGAACCCTGAACTCACCGTTCATGTACTGCTTTTCCATAACCGTGCCTCTTATAACGTGGAGGGGGTGTATCTTTATACCGTCAACGGGAAGTGAAGCTATTAACTTAGCGGTTTCTATAAAGTCCTCTTTCGTTTCCCCGGGCAGTCCTATTATCATATGGGCGCACACCTTTAGGTTTCTCCTCTTGGTTCTTAAAACAGCGTCGACGAAGTCGGAAACTCCGTGCTGTCTGTTTATCCGCTTCAGTGTTTCAAAGTTTGCACTCTGGAGTCCATACTCAACCCAAACCTCAAGTCCTTTTTTAGCATACTCCTCAAGGAGGTCAAGAACTTCCTCGGGAACGCAGTCGGGTCGTGTTCCTACGTCTATGCCTACAACGTTTTCAAACTCAAGGGCTGTGTCGTAATACCTTTTTAAGGTTTCAATGTCACCATAGGTGTTTGTGTAAGACTGGAAGTAAACGGTGAAGTATATATCCTCTCCGTATTTCCTTTTAGCCTTCTCTATTCCTTCCTTTATCTGAACCTCCAGCGGAACTATAGGACTTAGCATAGATGGTTTTGAACCGTCATAACAGTAGGTGCAACCTCCTCTTCCCTTGGTCCCGTCTCTGTTGGGGCAGGTAAAGGGAAGCGCTACCGTAATCTTTTGAACTCTCTTTCCGTATCTTTCCTTAAAGTAGTCCTTAAGGGAGTAGTAAAGCCTTTTCCGGGTTTCCAGCTTCATCTTAAATAAAGATATTTAAGCCTCATAGTTTTTCCATTGCCTGCTTCTCAAGGAAGGCGAGAAGGTGTCTGAACTTCCTGTCCTTCTTTTTTCTTTCTTCAACCTTCCTTATGGCGTGGATTACCGTGGTGTGGTCCTTTCTTCTGAATGCCCTCGCTATCTCTATAAGGCTTGCCCAACATACTTTCCTGCATAAATACATAGCAACGTGCTTAGCCTCACTTATCCGCTTACTCCTTTTGTCCGAGAGGAGCTCCTCCGTCTTTAATGCGTAGTAGTTGGCAACGAATTCTATAATCTTCTCAGCCTTACTTTTTTCTTCCTTCTTTTCGGGAACCGCACTTAAGCCTTTTAGTTTTATAAGTTTTATCCTCCCCTCTATCTCCCTTACATTTTTTGTGTTTTCCAATAAGTATTTTACTATCTCGGCTTTCGGCTCTAAGCCGAACTCCTTTAGCTTTTCTTTTATTATTTTCAGCTTCGTTTCCGTATCAAGTTCTATCTCAACGAGTATTCCTCCCTCAAACCTGCTAACAAGCCTGTCGGATACACCGTCCAGCTTCTGGGGATGCCTGTCGGATGCCAGGATTATCTGTTTCTCAAGAATGTAAAGTGTGTTAAATATGTGAAAGAACTCAAGTTGAGTCCTCTCCTTTCCCGAGAGGAACTGAATATCGTCAAGAAGGAGAAGGTCTACACTCTTATACCTGCTTCTGAACTCGTTTATCCTTCCTTCCCTCATATAGCTTACCATCTCGTCCGCAAAATCGTTTGCCGAAGAGTATATTACGCGGTATCCTCTCTTTTTGGCCTCGTTTCCTATTGCCTGAAGGAGATGAGTTTTTCCCGTTCCTACGCTTCCGTAAATAAATACGGGGTTGTATAGATATCCGAGATTTTCAAGGGCTTCCTTTACAACCTCGTAGGCAAACCTGTTTCCCTTCCCAACGATGAAGTTATCAAAGGTGTAGCGGGGATTTAAAAAGTCCTTTATCTCTTCCCTCTTCCTTTCCTTTTTGTCTTCTACCCTTAGTGCTTCCCTGTATTCCTCCTCAAGGAAGTTCTCAACTATTGTATGAAGCCAGCTTTTATACTCCTCGTTCGGAGCTATAAATACGAAGATATTTCCCTCTTTCCTTATCTCAAATTCTTTCAGGAACTCCTTCGCGTAATCGTCTACACTTTCAATTCTCTTTATAAGTTCTCCTAGCTCCATCGGTAGGGAAAAGATTATGAAAGAAAAAGGAAGAAGGGGCGAACCGAGTTTGTTGAGTTCTTCAAAGACTTTTTTACGCGGGTATAAATTATTTAAACAGCTTTAAAAATTTATCCGCTTCCATGGGCGATTTTTCAAGAACCTTTAAGTTCTCAAGAAGGTGCTCCTTTCTGCTCATACCGATGAGGAACGTTCCCACTCCAGGTGTGCTCCTTACGAACTGAATCGCTACATGAACGTCGTTTTCAAGACTGAAGAACTCCTTAAGGGATTGGGGAACTCTCCCTATTACGTTCCCTTGGTATATGGTTGCGCTTATGTAGGTGTATATCCCGAGTTCTTGAGAAGCCTCAAGAGTTGAGAGTTCCTTCCCGTTAACCTTCTGGTTTTTAAGGGTGAACGCTTCGGGCATCCCGAGGTTGTAGGGAAGCTGGATAAACTTAAAGTGGTTTTTATCCCCCGCAACACTTTTCGCAATTTCAACGAGCTCCGAAAGGTTTAAATACTGCCTTGAGGCCGGGGTAAGTCTAAAGCCGTGCCACGTCGCAAGCCCGTAATACCGGAGTTTTCCTTCTTGAACCTTCTCCTCAAGGAGTTCAAAGCACTCCCTTATCTTCTCGTTGAACCTTTCCCTATCAAGGTAAAGGAGTTGTTCCTCCGGGTTGTGTAAAAAGTAAACGTCTACGTATTCTGTTTGCATATTCTCAAGGCTTTTGTTAAAACACCAGTTTATAAACTCTCTTCCAAGGTAATGCCCTTGAGGTGTCATTTCGGAGGGGTTTACTATCCCGGTATTTATAAAGTTTTTCTCAAAATACTCCTTTGGGTCCTCCCCGCTCTCAACGTCGTAGGGTATGTATCCTCCCTTCGTGGAAACTATAACTTTTTCCCTTCCTACATCCTTTAGAACCTTTCCTATAACACGTTCACTTTTCATATACCTGTAATTAATAGCGGTATCTACGACGTTTATACCTTTTTCTACTGCAAGCTTTATAGTTTCGTAATACCTTCTGTCCGTCTCCTCGTCAAGCTCACCCAAGTAAGTTCCTACTCCCATCTCGGAAAGTTTCATTCCCTCAAACTCTTTGTAAAGCATAGCTTTAATGATTTTATTTTTAAAATTGTTTAAATGAAAGCGTTAATATCAGTTTACAGAAAGGAAGGGATTGATAAACTGGCAAAAGAGCTAAAAGAACTGGGATACGAGATTGTATCAACCGGCGGAACGGCGAAATACCTAAGGGAAAAGGGGATTGAGGTTAAGGAAGTTTCCGAAATTACCGAGTTTCCCGAGATTCTTGGGGGAAGGGTGAAAACGCTTCATCCGAAGATTCACGGGGGAATACTTTACAGGGACTGGGTTGAAAAAGATAAAGAGGAGATAGAGAGGCTGGGGATAGAGCCAATAGACATTGTAGTTGTTAACCTGTATCCCTTTGAGGAGAAGTTAAGGGAGGGATTTGAAGACAAGGAACTTATGGAATTTGTAGATATTGGGGGACCTACGCTAATCAGGGCATCCGCCAAGAACTTTTTCAGGGTTGTTGTTCTGGTTGACCCTGAAGATTACGACTGGGTTCTTGAGAAGTTAAAAAAGGGAAATCTTTCTCTTCAGGACAGGGCATACCTTGCCTGGAAGGCTTTCTCTCATACAGCTTATTACGATGGTGTAATATCCCAAGCTTTTAAGAAACTTTACTCAATAGATAGCTTTAACAAAGAGGAGGCCTTACCCCTTAAACTCAAGAAAAAGCTCAGAT
Source organism: Aquifex sp. (assembly GCF_056494385.1). Taxonomy (NCBI): domain Bacteria; kingdom Pseudomonadati; phylum Aquificota; class Aquificia; order Aquificales; family Aquificaceae; genus Aquifex; species Aquifex sp. Next base: position 6,761 of record NZ_JBSLZM010000017.1, read on the forward strand.
ACGGGGAGAACCCCCACCAGAGAGGTTATCTTTACGAAAATCCCCTTGAGGATATAGGAATAACCAAGTCTGACGTCCTTCAAGGGAAGGAGATGTCCTTTAACAACTATTTGGACTCCGATTTCGCGGTGAGGCTGGTTCTTGAGTTTCCAAATCAAACGGTGTGTGCGATTATAAAACATAACAACCCCTGCGGTGTGGCTGTTGCAAAAAACGTGAAGGAGGCCTTCTTAAGGGCTAAGGAGGCTGACCCTGTTTCCGCTTTTGGTGGAATAGTTGTCTTCAACGATAAGGTAGATGTTGAAACCGCTAAAGAGCTCACATCCATGTTCCTGGAGGTTGTAATAGCTCCTGACTACGAGGAGGAAGCCCTCAGGGAGCTTTCAAGAAAGAAAAACCTCAGAGTTTTAAGGTTCTACGGACTACAGAACAGCTTTGATGTGAAAAAGGTGAGCGGCGGTTATCTCCTCCAGGATGAGGACACGGTTCTTTACGAGAAACTTGAGGTTGTGACGAATAGAGAGCCAACAGCTGAAGAGATGGACGACCTTATATTCGCCTACAAGGTTGTGAAACATACAAAGTCAAACGCCGTAGTAATAGCTAAGGGAGGAAGGACACTCGGTATAGGTTCGGGAAACGTTTCAAGGGTTGATAGCCTAAAGTGTGCTATAAGTAAGGCAAAGGAGTTCGGATTTGACCTGAAGGGAGCGGTGGTTGCATCGGAAGCCTTTTTCCCCTTCAGGGACAGTATAGACATTATGGCAAAAGAAGGAATAACGGCGGTAATACAACCCAGCGGCTCAATAAGGGATAAGGAAGTTATTCAGGCCTGCAACGAGCACGGCATAGCTATGGTCTTTACGGGACTGAGACACTTTAAACATTAGCCTTCTCTACGAACATAGTTATTCCGGCAACTCCGTAGGCTCCGTTTTTGTAGCACATTTTTATCCTTTCCCAAGTCACTCCTCCCAGGGCATAAACGGGGATGTTTACCTTCTCCGAAACCTCTTTCAAAGCTTTTAAACCTATCGGTTCAACCTCCGGGTGAGAAGATGTCTTGAATATAGGACTCAAGGTTATAAAGTCTGCACCTTCTCTTTCCGCGTACTCGGCACTCTCAAGGGAGTGGGCGGAAAAGCCGACTATAAAGTCCGGTTTTATTCTTTTCACAACGGATGGGGGAAAGCTCTTTTCAGGTAGGTGAACACCGTCCGCTCCGACCGCCATCGCTATATCAAAACGCTCGTTTATGAGAAGCAGGGCGTCATACCTTCTTGTAAGCTCTCTTACCTCCTTAGCTAGTTCGTAAAGCTCCTTATCCTTTAGTTCCTTTTCTCTGAGCTGAACCATCTTTACACCACTTTTTAAAATAGACTCAAGTGTTTTCAGGAATTCTTTTCCGTATTTCTTCCTATCGGTTATGGCGTAGAGTCTAGGGAGTTCCATAAGCTTAAAATTATATTTCCTTACGGGTTTTCTGAAACTAAATTAAAACTCATGGACGATTACTTAAGGAGTAAGTTCGTAGGTGCGGTTCTCGGTGCTGCTGTCGGGGATGCTTTAGGAAAGGCGGTTGAGGATTTAACGGAAGAAGAGGTAATAGAGTTTTACGGAGACAGGATAAGAGACTTTGTTTCCCCTCATCCCTCAAGTCCGGCTTACGGACAACTTCCGGAGGAAACCTCCGATGAGACAACCATTTTCAGGATTTTACTTGAGAGCCTTGTTGAAAGTAAAGGACTTGACATAAAAGACTTCTTAAACAGATTGATTGACTGGTATAACAGGGAGGAAACCCACAGGTACCCTGACCCTATGCTTCTCACCTCAATAGACCTCCTATCAAGAGGAATAAATCCCTCCACCCACGGACTTGTCTCTTCTTCAGTTGAAGGTATCTTAAGAAGCGTTGCAATGGGACTATTTCATTACTACAATCCGGAACTTGCAGCGGAAGGAGGAAAGGTTGTATCCCTTTTAACCCACAGGGGAAATATGATATCGGAAACGTCCGCCATACTTTCGGCGTTAATCGCTCACCTCGTGAGGGGAGACTTTCTCCTTGAAGACTTCAGAGAAAAGATAAGGCTAATAGAGAAGTTGAAGGAATACGTTAAGGACGAAAAGGTTAAGAGGGTTCTTGACAAGGTTTCTGAGCTTCTCATGGAAAGTGCAGACCTAAATACGGCTATAATGACCCTGGGGAACGGAACCTTTGCCCTTGAATCCCTTCCGCTCGCCTTATATATATTCCTATCAAACCTTGACAACCCAGAAGAAGCACTATACCAGGCTGTTAACTCCTGCGGGGAGTTCGGAGGGGATACAGACGCGATAGGTTTTCTCGTTGGTAGCATGGTTGGGGCTTATTGGGGAGAGGAGGCGATTCCCTACCACCTGAGAGAGAACGTTGAGAACTCAAAAAAGCTAAGGGAATTGGCTGAAAAACTCTACGAGCTTACGGAAAAACAACAGTTAAGCT
>NZ_JBSLZM010000018.1:0-7905 GCF_056494385.1 Aquifex sp.
ACTCTAAATCAACCAAACCACCCAGCCATACGTTGCTTATAGGGCAAGACATAAACATCTTACGTTGTTCTATGAGAACTACCTCGGCACCGGGTATTTCCTTCTTTAAATACTTAGCTGCAGTAACACCGGCCCATCCCCCGCCGACTATTACAATCCTATTACCCTTTGAAGGGGGGAGTAATCTATTGGCGGTAGTAGCCGCACAGGCTATGCCAGGGAGAGAGGTTGCTCCTAAAAAAATTCCTACACCGGCCAATTTTAAAAAATTCCTTCTATTAAAACCCATCCTACAAACCTCCTAAGTAGTTTTTTTAGATTTAAATAGTTTTTAAGAAAACATATCCCTATACATTGCTTTAGCCCACTCAAAGTAAGCTATCCAGTTCTGTTTTGTCGGGTTGTTGTCCATCTTTACGTTCCAGAACTGAAACGTGTTCTTCGTGGGGTCATACTTGTATGTAAGGTCAACCCATACTCCTTTTCCTTTATCCACCGCTGAATAACATAGCGTCCTCGGGGGTTTATATTCGGGCATTCTTCCCTTTATGAGTTCTATTAACTGCTTTGCAACGTTATGGGCTTCGGAGTTTGCGGTGTTCCCGCTCTTTGAGAAGGGATGATTTCTCGCATCACCCGTGCATAGTATATGGGGGTCCTTTGTTGATATGTTGTAAGGCCACCTTAGGCTGGGCCATCTTTCCCCATTGGGAACGAGGTCCGTATCAAATATTAATTTGGTAGCCTTACACCTCGGGTATAGGTTGAGGTCAGCAAACTCTATATCACCGTATTCTTCCGTCATTACTATCTTCTTTCCGAAATCAACGCCTTTTATCGTCGCTTGGGGATAATACTCTATGTATCCGTTAACAAACTCGTTCCAAGCTTTTTGAAAACCTTCCGCCTTTACGGGAGGCTGGGGATGGGGGTCTATAAGAATTACCTTTCCGGGAATCTCGTTTTCCTTAAAATACCAGGCGAGCAGCGTAGCCCTCTCGTAGGGACCGGGCAGACATCTGTAATCAAGTCCCGGAGGGACGGTTATAACGAAGTTCCCTTCCTCAAAGTTTTCTATTTTCTTCTTAAGGGTGATTTGTTCACCTCCGGGTATGAACGCAGCGGGATAACGCGTTCTTGCAATCTCTATATCCCTCGGATCATCACCTACCCACTGGGAGTAGTCGTAGTCTATACCCGTTGCAAGAACAAGGAAGTCATAATGTATCTTACCGAGGTCTGTGTAAACGTATTTCCCAACCCTGTCTACATGGTGAGCGGTTGTTCTGAGTAGATGATATCCGTATTTATCAGCCGCTGGTCTGTGGTCGTGAAGTAGAAATTCAAGGTCAACGAGTCCAACCAGCCAGAGGTTGCTTACGGGACAGGACCAGAAGTGTTCCCTTTTTTCTATGAGGACTACATCTATGTTCGGGTCGTGCATCTTTAAATACTTTGCAAGAGTAGCCCCGGACCAACCTCCCCCTACGATTACCACCCTAGGAGAACTTTTTCTGGGCTTAGGAAGGTTTATAACGTCTGCGGTTTTTGCAAAGGTGAAGCTGAACTTAGTTCCGAGAGCTGCAGCGGCTCCCAACCCCGCGAGCTTAAACATATCTCTTCTGTTTACACCCATGTAGTTACCTCCCTTACTTTTCCTTTCTATTTGCAAACTTCGTGCCAAAAGAAATACGTTCTTTTTCAAAGGGACTTTTCGGAACGGTGTCAAAACTGTCACACCTTTGTGACACATATGACACTAAAGGGGAAGTATCTTTTCAGTATGGAGGAGTTTTCCATCTTTGAGAAGATTGACGAACAGGTTGTAATCATAGGCAAAGACTACAGGATAGTTTACGCAAACGAAAGGTATATAAAGGAAAACGGATACAAAAGTAAGGAGGAGGTTATAGGCAAACCTTGTTATCTCATATCTCATAAAAGAGAAAGTCCCTGTGAGGGAGAGTGTCATCCCTGTCCTTTGAAGGAGATAGAAAAGAATAAGGGGGCTGTTAACGTAATACATACACATTACACTCATGACAACAAAGAGACTCCCGTTGAGATATGTGCATTTCCGATAAACAAGGGAGAGAGGATTCTACAGATAATAAAGAACATTAGGAACGATAAGGAGAAGTTTTACCTTTTTAGTCTTTCTCAGAAGCTGAGCTCAATAGGTTTCCTGGCCCTCGGCATAGCCCATGAGATTAACACACCCCTCGCAACGATAAACCTCGCTCTTGACGAGCTTGAAAGGAAAATCGGAAAAACGGAGGAGATAGACGTTATAAGGAACGCCGTAAAGACCTGTAAGGATACGGTAGATAAATTACTCCTATTTGTGAGGAAAAAAGAAGGTTCGGACCTTGTAGACGTAAAGAAAGCCGTTGAAGACGTGGTTGAGCTATTAAAAGTTTACGCAAAGGAGAAAAAAGTAAAGGTAGAAACCAGTCTCTAGAGCGTTTATATACTCGGGAACGAGTCGGACATAAGGCACGTTATCCTAAACCTTGTTCTTAACGCAATTCAAGCAAGTTCCGAGGGCCAGAAGGTTGAGGTTGAGCTAAAAAAACGGGATAACGAACTTGTTCTGACAGTGAGGGACTACGGACACGGTATACCTCCCGAGGATATGGACAAGATATTCATGCCCTTTTACCAGGGTAAGAATAAAAGAGAAGGAAGCGGTCTCGGGCTTGCGATAGTGAACGAAGTAGTAAAGGACTACGGAGGTTATATAAATGTCAACAGCTCAAAAGGAAAGGGTAGTGTTTTTGAGGTTCACATTCCTTTCCCTTAAAGCCTTGAGTTTCCTGAAAACGGTTCTCCTGCTACAACCGAGAATTTCTGCTATCTTATTAACGTCCCCTTCAAATCTTTTGTAAAGAAAGGATATATACATAAGCTCAAGCTCCTCAAGGCTGGGAAGCTTTTCCATAATCTTCTCAACACAGCTAACACTCTTTCTCTTCAGGCATATATTCTCGTCTATATACTCTCCCTGTGAGAGAACACAAGCCCGCTCTATAACGTTCCTAAGCTCCCTTACGTTTCCTTCCCACGGGTAATTAATAAGCTCCCTTAAGGTTTCCTCTCTTATCTTCTTTCCGTATTTCTTTAGGAAAAACTCTACGAGAAGTGGAATATCCTCCTTCCTTTCCCTGAGAGGCGGTATTTCTACCTCTATGGTATTTATCCTGTAGTAAAGATCTTCCCTGAATTTTCCTTCGGATATCAGCTTTTCTATGTTCCTGTTCGTTGCAAAAACGAGTTTTACGTCAACCTTTATATCCTTGAGTCCGCCTACCCTTCTGAAGCTCTTCGTCTCTACGAACCTTAGGAGCTTGGGCTGTATTGATGGAGGAAGGTCTCCTATCTCGTCAAAGAAAAGGGTCCCTCCGTTTGCAAGTTCAACGAGACCGAGCTTTCTGTGGTTCGCTCCCGTGAATGCTCCCTTCTCGTATCCGAAAAGCTCACTCTCAAAAAGGTGCTCGGGTATAGAGGTGCTGTCAACGACTATAAAGGGTTTATTCCTCCTTTCGGATACACTGTGCAGGTATCTCGCGAGAACCTCTTTCCCTACTCCCGTCTCACCCCTTATCAAAACAGGTGAGTCAACCTTTGAAGCTCTCTTTATTAGCTCAAGGATTTTTCTAAATTTTTCGTTTCTCGTCTCAAGTAAGTATTCTCCTTTTCCTTCACCGAACAGGAAGTTTTTAAGGGTTTTGTTTTCCTCCTCAAGGCTCTTTTCCTTAAGTGCTTTTTTTATGCTCACCTCAAGAAGGTCAAAGTTAAAAGGTTTCTGAATAAAGTCATATGCACCCTTTTTTATTGCTTCTATAGCTGTTCTGATATCTCCGTATCCCGTTATTACTATGAACTTCGTTCCATCACCGCTGAAGCGCTCAATCAGCTCAAGTCCGTCCATATCGGGAAGCCGTATATCAAGGAGAACAACGTCGTAATACCTTTCCTTTAGCTTTTCCTCCGCCTCCTCTCCCCTTTCCGCTGAATCAACAATATACTTTTCACTTAACTTCTTTTCCATTAACCTCTTTAAGTTCTTATCATCCTCAACTATCAGGAGGGAAACCATTTAGTTTTAATGTTAGGTATAATTTCATTTTATGAGATTAGTAATTCTTATGGCTTCCTTAAGCCTGTTTTTAACCTCCTGTGAAGTTCTCATAGGTGCTGCTGTAGGTGGTGCAGCCGGGTATTATATGGGAAAGGAAGGCTATAAAGTGAAGATAGAAAAGGAAAAAGATAAAGAAAAGGAAATCAAAAAAGAGGAAAAGAAGTGAGCCTTATAGTACTTTTACTTTTCTTAGTCCTTCCCCTATTCGGAGGTTCTGAGGTGTATGAGAAGACACTTGAAAACGGAGTGAAAATTATACTGAAGGAAACGCAGGGAAAAGGAATAGTTTCGGGTGTTATATTCTTCAAAGGTGGTGTCCATGGGGAGAAAAAGAGGGGAGAGACAGCATTACTTTTTACAATACTTCTCAAAGGTTCTAAAAACTATCCTTCTTCTTCTGCTGTTTCAGAACCCTTTGAGAATTACGGAGGGTATATATACTCCTCCTCCGAAGACGACTTCTCGGAAATAGGCTTCTCAACAAAGGTTGAGGGACTAAAAGAGGGTTTGAAAGTTATAAAGGACATACTTTCAGAACCTCTCTTTAAAGAGGATGTTCTAGAAATTGAGAAAAAAAATCAGATAGTTGCGATAAGGTCTAAGAAAGAGAGAGGAATGTCCTACGCATACGAGGAACTGAGGAAGCTTACATACAGGGGAACTCCTTATGAATACTCCTCCCTCGGAAAGGAGGAAGACGTAAAGACGATAACCAGGGAGGACCTAATAAGAAGATTTGAGGAACTAAAGAAGGGAAAAAACATAGTTGTAGTTCTTGTAGGAGACTTTAAGAAAGAGGAAGTTATTCCCCTTCTTGAGGAAACTTTTTCGGATATACCCAAGGGTGAGCTTAAGCTGTTTAAAGAGAATAAAGAAATTAAGGAGAACAAGATTATCAGGGTAAAAAGGGAAGGTTCGCAAGCCACTATTTTGTGTGCTTTTAGCGCACCTCCCAAGGACTCGGAGGATTACTTCAGCTTTAAGGTTTTCAACGGTGTTCTGGGTGAGGGAATGACCTCAAAGCTGTTCAAGAGATTAAGAGAAGAAAAGGGATACGCTTATGCCACATACTCCTTTTATCCTACGAGATACTCCTCTCCGAGACTCTTTGCCTACATAGGTACCTCTCCCGAAAAGAAGGAAGAAGCCCTTAGAGACCTAATAGAAACAGTATCCGATAAGGATATAACCGAGGAAGACATTGTACTTGCAAAACGAAAGATTATAGGGGATTACCTCCTTGACCACGAGACAAGACTGAGACAAGCCTGGTATATGGGATTTTTTGAGGTTATGGGCTTCGGCTGGAAGATGGACGAGGAGTATCCCGAGAAAATAAACTCGGTGAGTGCGGAGGAAGTGAGAAGGGCTGTAGAAAAATATATAAACCATCACCACTGTGTCGTGGTTGAACCTTGAAATTAAAGCTTTATAATTCCAAAAGAATGAAGAAAAGAAAAGTTGTTATAACTTATGGAACTTTTGATTTATTTCATATAGGACACCTAAATCTTTTAAAGAGAGCAAAAGAGCTGGGAGATTATCTAATAGTAGGCGTTTCAACGGACGAGTTTAACGAGATAAAGGGAAAAAAATCCGTTTATCCTTACGAGCACAGGGCAGAGATAGTTCGCTCAATAAAATACGTTGACCTCGTTATCCCCGAGAAGAACTGGGAACAAAAGATTGAGGACATTAAGAAGTATAACGTTGACGTGTTCGTAATGGGAGACGACTGGAAAGGGAAGTTTGATTACCTAAAAGAATACTGCGAGGTAGTTTACCTCCCTAGAACACAGGGAATATCAACAACGGAGTTAAAAGACGCTCTTCTTAGACTATCAAGCATTCTTGAGGAGGATATAATAAGGATCCTTGAGATAGTGGCAAAAGGGAGGAATAGCCTTATAGAAATACTGAAAGATTGAGGAGGTGGGAAGATGGAGCAAATTGCCACATTTTTACTTAACCCCTTGAAGGACAAGAAGGTATGGGCGGTTATGACGCCGGACGGGGAACTCTTTTACGATATAGTATCCGTAAAAAGAGCCCGGTTCTGTATGGAGGCGAACGAACAGTTCTGGCTTAACCCCTACGGAGGGGCTTATCAGTGGGATACCAAGGTATCGGAACCCTACGAAGCGGAGTTCGTTCACTTCAAGAAGGAAGCTCAGCAGTATATGTGTATATTCAACCTCCACGAGGCTGACCTGCAGTATATTGACTACGACCCCGTTACGGGAGAACTCCTCTTTAACGAAGAGGAACTCAGAAAAAAGCTTGATGAGAGGAACTTTAACGAGTTTAAAAGGTTCATGAATGAGCTATGGGGATACATTAAAGAAGAGATATGAGGTTCAGGAAAGGTGAAGTTATCTTAGCACCTATGGCCTCTTATACCCATTCCGCCTTTAGGAGGCTATGCAAAAGACTGGGAGCAGACAGAACTTACACAGAACTCATAAGTGCTGTTGGAATTCTCAGGAACGGAATACCCCTTAAATACGCATACTTCACCGATGAGGAGAAACCCATACACGTTCAGATATTCGGAAGCAATCCTGAGGAAATAGCTAAAGCGGCCGAAATTGTAGCAAAGGAACTTAAACCCGACTTTATAGACATCAACTTCGGGTGTTCCGTTCCGAAGGTTCTCAGAAGCAAGGCTGCGGGGTATATGCTTAGATGCCCCCCGCTTATGGGTGAGGTCGTAAAAGAAACCGTTGAAGCACTAAAGTCTTACGGTATTCCCGTATCCGCAAAGATAAGGCTCGGATTTGAAGAGGATCAGCTTGAGGAAATTATTGAGGAGCTTCAAAAAGGGGGTGTTTCTCTCATAGCCATTCACGCAAGAACCGCAAAGCAAGGGTTCAGCGGAAAGGCGGACTGGAAAAGGATAAAAGAGGCTAAAAAGATTGCAAGCGTTCCAATCGTTGGAAGCGGAGACGTTAAAAGCTGGAAGGATATTGAAGCAATGTTTGAGGAAACCGATTGTGACGGGGTTATGGTGGGAAGAGCCGCACTTTCTAACCCTTGGATATTCAAGGAATTTAAAGAGAAAAGGGACATCAGAATGGGATTAAAGGAGAGAATAGACTTCATTCTTGAAGAGTTATCCATGATGACCGAGTACATGAGCAGGGAAAAGGCCTGTGCCGAAATAAAATCCCAAATCGTTCAGATACTAAAAGGAGTTCCGAACTCAAGGGAGCTAAAAACTTATATAGTAAGAGCGGAAAGCTGTGAGGAACTTTTAAAGAGGTTAGAAGAAGCGAAAGAAAGAGAGAGGGAATTACTTTATACCTAAGGTTGTCTTGGGTGTTACATAGCTTGCAAGAGCCGATATACCGCCCTTTAATGCGTAAACGTTTTTAAAACCTGCACTCCTGAGTGCAAAGGTTGCGGCTATAGCTCTTGCCCCTGAGTGGCATATAACTATAACCTTCTTATCCCTCGGTATTTTACTCAGGTTTTCGGGTTTAAAGAGTTTGTCCATAGGTATGTGTATGCTGTTTTTGTAGGTGAGTCCCACTATTGAGGCCTCTGCATCTGTTCTTATGTCAAGGAGAACTATATCTTCACCGTTCTTTATCATATCAATAACCTGTTTAGGTGTAACCCTGCAGGGTGATTTTGCGAGGTTTTCCTGGGTTAGTTGACTAAACATCCTGTCGTATTTCTTCACAAGGTGCTGGTCAATTGCATGGGAAAACCCTACAAATCCAAGAATAAGAAGTGCGGAAGCTAAATACTTTCTCATCTTT
>NZ_JBSLZM010000019.1:0-32458 GCF_056494385.1 Aquifex sp.
AGTTATCTTGATTATCTCAAGTTTGAACATAGAACGATAACAGAAAAGGAAAAGAAGGAAAGAAGTGGTCTAATAGCTCAGAGAAAAGATGAACTCAAAAGATAAATACACTTTCAAGGATTTAGGAGAGTGGTTAAAAGCCCTTAAAGAGGTATCAAGGGAAGCAGTAATAATAGTAGAAGGAAAAAATGACGAAAGAGCCCTTAAAAAGTTTTCAATAAAGAATATACTTACCCTTTCGGGAAAAAGATTTGCAGATATACCTGACATACTTGAAGAAAGATGGAACAGGGTTATACTTCTCTTGGACCTGGACTCAAAGGGGAATAAACTTCAGCAGAAATTAAAGGAGCTCCTCCGAGAACAAGGTTTTGAAGTTGACGAAAATTTTAGGAATTTTTTGAAAAATTTGAATATAATTTATATTGAGGAGCTAGATGGAGGGAAAAACGCAAAAACTTCAAACTCTTAAGAAACTGTTTGTTTACGATAGAATTTTGAGGTTTACGCTGGACCTCCTTACGGGAATAAGAGAAGAAATTAAGGTGGATATAGAGGAAACAAAGGTAATAGCTGATTCTGTTCTTGAAGGTGAAGAAAAAAAGGTTGTTGAAGATTTTCTTTTAAAAATTGAAGAGCTCTTTCTTTTAAAGACTGACGAAATGCTTGACCATATTTACGATGAATACGAAGTTTTCAACTTTGATATAACTTTTCTTTCTGCAATTCCTGAGGAGATAGAGAGAGAACTTGAAAGACTTGCTCTCGTGGATACGATTAACACCCAGCTAGAGCTGCTTATAGATATACTTAATGAGGCTTTTTGTCTTATCCCGGCGGAGAACGAGAGGTTAAACGTTGTCTTAACACCCTTTAAGATTTATAAGGAGCTTTTGGCGCACGCTATTGAATTTAACAACAAGTTTAATGAAAACAACTGAAGGAGGTGTAAAATGGCAAGAAGAAGAAAGGCAGGTCCTAAGTACAAGAAGATTAGTCTCTCAGTTCCCAAGAGTACCTATTACATTCTCCTGGGGATAGCTCAGGGAGATGAAAAGAAATTAAATAAATTGATACGGGGGATAATAGAGGATAAGTTTGCAGAGTCAACCGTTGAGGAGCTTCAGATGTATATAACTAAACCGGAAAGAGAAACGGAAGAGAGAGAAGAAACAGCGGAAGAGCAAATAGAAGAACAAGCTCAGACCGAATGATTTCGGAAAGGATAAAAAATCTCAGTCCATATAAAACGGAGGTCACAAAGGCCTCCGTTCGTTTATCCTCTAACGAGTTTCCTTACGATTTTCCGGAAGAAATAAAGAAACGAATAAATGAAGAAGTAAGGAAAATACCCCTGAACAAGTATCCCGACCCTACCGCTGAAGAGCTTAAGGAGGTGTTGGCGGAGTTCTTCGGTGTAAGCCCGAGAAATATCGTTCTCGGAAACGGTTCTGACGAACTTATATACTACCTTTCGATAGCAATAGGCGAAGTTTACCTTCCTGTATATATACCTGTTCCAACATTTCCTATGTATGAGATAAGTGCAAAGGTTCTCGGAAGACCCGTGGTTAGTGTTCCGTTAGAGGAAAGTTTTGACATAAATCTTGATGAATCCTTAGAAAAAATTGAAGAAGAAAAACCCGTTTTGGGCTACTTTGCGTATCCTAACAATCCTACCGGGAATCTTTTTTCAAGGAAAAAAATAGAAAAAATACGAGAGAAAGGTGTTTTTTGCGTTGTGGATGAAGCATATTACAACTACAGCGGTGAAACTTTTATACAGGATGCTTTAACACGAGAGGATACGGTTGTATTAAGAACGCTTTCAAAGATAGGTATGGCAAGTTTAAGAATAGGTTTACTGATAGGAAAAGAGGAAGTTGTCGGAGAGATAGATAAGATAAGACTTCCCTTTAACATTACTTACCCTTCCCAGGTGATAGCGAAAGTTATTTTAACTCAGGGGAGGGACTTTCTTGAGGAAAAGATCAACGAAGTTATAAGGGAAAGGGAAAGAATGTATGAGGCTATGAGGGAAATGGAAAACGTAGAGGTGTTTCCGAGTAAAGCTAACTTTCTTCTTTTTAGAACACCTTTACCTGCAAAGGAGGTTTATAAAAGACTACTGGAAAGGGACATTCTCGTAAGGGATGTCTCTTATATGCCTGGTCTTAGCAGGTGCCTTAGGGTGAGTGTTGGAAAACCCGAGGAAAACGATAAGTTCCTTGAGGCCCTTTATGATAGCTTGAAGGAAGTATAATCCTTATTTCTTATGGAAAACCTCGTATACCTGAACACCTATCTCCTTGTTCTTTTCACGGTAGTTCTCTCATATACAGAACGGTTAGGTATAGAGAAGGAAATCTTTGTTTCATCTCTGAGGACATTTATACAGCTACTTCTTTTGGCTTACATACTCAAGTATATACTCAAGTTTAACAGTTTAGCGGAATACATCCTTATTTTTTCCTTTATGAGTCTCGTTGCTTCTGCTATATTTACCGAGAGAAGTAAAAGTGTTAAGCTATTTCCGGTTGTTTACATTTCCATAACATTAAGTTATATACTTCCTATTGCTCTTTTGTTGTTGAGCGGTGTTTTAAAAGGACTTTCCCATGAAATTATACCCTTCGGTGGTTTAATAATAGGGAATACACTGAATAGTCTTTCTCTCTTTTACGACAGAATAAAAGGGGAGATAAGGAACAGAAGGGAGGAGATAGAGGCAAAGGTTGCCCTCGGAGCTACGCTGAGACAAGCTCTTATGGACGTCATAAGGGAGAGCATTAGGATGGCTTTAATTCCTAAAATAAACTGGTTAAAATCAGCCGGACTTGTTCACATTCCAGGCGTTGCGGTCGGTATGCTTGTTGCCGGTTCGCCTCCCTTAAAGGCTATCCTTTTTCAGATCGTAATTTTATACACATTGTTGTTTTCCGGGATAGTGGGAACTTCCGTTCTTGCTTTTTTAGGAGCTAAGGAAATTTTCAGAAAGAGTTTTTCAAGTGGTTAGTAATCGCTTATAATTTTTGTTATGAGATACGATGTAGTGATAGTAGGAGGAGGAGCTTCTGGACTGGCCTGTGCTATAACACTTGCTTCTTCTCAAGGAAGAGGTTGGGAATGGGCGGAAGGTAAAAAGTTTCTCGTTATAGATAGCGGAAGGTCCGACCTGAATAGAGCTCTCTTAAAAAACGCTCCGGGTGTTCCCGTAGAAACGCTCGGAACAGAACTTCTTGAGAAGTTAAAAGAACAAGCTAAAACCTTAAGCGAGAACGTTGAGTTCGTTGAAGATATAGTTGTGAAAGTTGAAGGAGAAAAGGGAAACTTTAAGGTCCATACCCAGAGTGGAAAGGTTTACGAGGCGGAATACGTTGTTCTTGCTTCAGGTTTCCACAAGTTTGAGATAGAGTGTGAAGGTGTTGAGGTAGTCGATAACCCCAAATCTCCTAAACCCGGAAGGGTAATGATAAAACACGACGGGGACTACAAGGTTAGGGATGGGCTTTATGTTGCGGGACTACTTGCCGGTGTTAGTTCTATGTATACAGCAGCGGCGGGAAGCGGTGTTCAGGTTGCCATAAACATACTTTCCGAGTGGGCAGGTAAACCCATAGTCATTCACGACGTTCCTAATAAAGCTTGAAAAAGTTTTTCTCTCTTTTAATAACTTTTGTTTTTCTTGCTTTACTCTTTTACTTTGTTCCCCTGGGGGAAATACTAAGTAGTTTAAAGGGTATAAATCCCGAGGACTATCTTGTCGGTTTTATATTTTACACATTCAGTCAGATTACAAGAAGTTTAAGGTGGGCTATTCTATTGGGTATACCTATTAAAATTTCTTTTTTCTTAAACTCCGCCAACCTCTTTTGGAATAACTTGCTTCCCGCAAGAAGCGGAGATTTAACTTGGTTTTACTACACAAAAAGGTTAGGTATAGAGCTTAAATCCTCACTATGGAGCTTTATAATAGGAAGAGTTTACGACCTTATGGGACTTACTTCTGCGGTTTTTTTCATCTTTATTTACATAAGATACGGAATTATTTTATCTTTTCTCTTCCTTCTTTTAGTATCAATACTGTATTACTTGCTACCCTTAAGTCTTCGTTTCATTCCCGACGGTCTTAAGGGTTTAAAAGATTTTCTGCTCAAGGAGTTAAACCCTTCCCTTTCAATTAGACTTTTTCTTCTTTCGTTAACATCCTTTCTCCTTAAGGCGGTTGCTACGTACTTTGTTGTCAAAAGTATATGGGTATTCGGTTTTTGGTCCTATACTTTGGGTTTTCTCGGAGGTGAGCTTTCTTCTGTTCTTCCAATCCACGGATTTATGGGCTACGGAAGTTATGAGATAGCCTTCAGTCTGCCCGTAAAGCTTCAGGGAATTGAGCTGAAAGAGGCCCTAAAGGCGGGTTTTATAGCCCATAACTTTTTACTGGTTTCCTCGGCCTTTTGGGGTGTTTTCTCTATCTTTTACCTGCAAGCTTTTTCTCGTAAAGCTCCCTAACCTTCTGTCTTCCCCACTCTACAGCTTCAAGTATTTCCTCAACACTCTCCGGGTCTTTTATGTTTACCTCGCTTAAGGCCTCTTCTATAAGGTCTACAATGTCAAGGAAAGATATTTTCTCTTCAAGGAAGAGTTTAACAGCTTCTTCATCAGCACCAACGAGGACCGGCACGTAAACCCCACCCATAAATCCGGCCCACTTTGCAAGGTCTATTGCCTTAAACTTGTTAGTGTCAACCTTTTCAAAGGTTATAGGTGAAAGTTCCAGAAGAGATACCTTCTCAAAGGGATACGCTTTCCTTTCGGGGTAAAAGAGGGCGTAAAGTATGGGAATTTTCATATCCGTTTGAGAGGTATGCATGAGAAAGCTGTTGTCTATAAGCTCAACTATTCCGTGAACAACACTCTGGGGATGTATCACAACCTTTATAAGCTCAAGAGGAAGGTCAAAGAGGTATGAGGCTTCAAGCATCTCAAAGCCTTTATTCATAAGCGTTGCTGAGTCAACGGTTATCTTAGCTCCCATATTCCACCTTGGGTGTTTAAGAGCTTCTTCAACGCTTACGTTTTTTAGTTCCTCAAGGCTTTTATCCTTAAAAGGACCTCCCGAAGCCGTAAGGTATACGTATCTTAGCTCTTTTCTTTCAATATCGTTTAGCAGTTGAAATAATGCATTGTGTTCACTATCCACAGGTATAACTTTGTTTCTATGCTTCCTTATAAGTTCTCCGAGGCATATTACTGATTCCTTGTTTGAAGCGAGTAAAATTTTCCCCGATTTGATAACCTCGTAAGCGGGTTTTATTCCGTAAATTCCGGAAATGGCGTTCATTACTTTTTCGGACTCTTCAACAATAGCCTTCAGTCCCTCGTCGCCCTTAAGGTATTTCGTTTCCTTCGGTAAAGATTCCAGCCAATCTTTTGTGGGTTCCTCGTAGGAAACTACGAACTTAGGCTTATGCTTTATCGCCTGGGAGAGAAGTTTATCTGAAGCTCTCTTTGCGAGAATACCTATAAGCTCAATTTCCTCTTCAAACTTTTCATAGATCTCTAAAGTTTGAGAACCTACCGAGCCTGTAGAACCCAGTATACCTAGTTTCATTTAGGATAATGATAAAGGATTTTTAGGAGGTTTCCATGGTCTGGAACACCATTGAGTAAACAGTTGAACAGCAGTTTGGGGATACAACGGGTTTTAAGCCTAAAGCCTTTGAGTATGTCACTATCCCTTCTGCAGGGAACGCTATCCCGTTTACTCCTGCAAGAACAGCATAGGCGTCAAGTTTAATCCTTTCTGAACCTGCAGGCCTGGCGCATCCTATAACAACGGGAGAGTTCTGAACTTGCTTTCTTGCGTAAAGTATTACTTCCGCAGTTTCTTCCGTTTTCGGAGGAGGAAGAAGTTGGAACTTTGCCTTTCCGTAGTAGGGCATAACCACCACGAGGACAAGGGCATCCGGCTCATACTTCGCTATCATATCAATGGCGTTATACTCTCCCTTTATCTTCCCGTAGTGAAGTCCTATAATCACGTGGGGAACTATCCTAAGACCGGCTTCTTTTAGAAGCTTCAGGGAGCGGTCGTAGTCCTCGGTTGTCCTGTGAGGAAGTTTGTAAACTTGAGCTATCGTATCGTTGTCCCCTATTATGTCAAGTAGGACCGCATCAACTTTAGCCTCTTTTAAGCCTTGAACGTAATCCTCGTCAACAAGTCCCACGTGGCACGTCAAGAGGAAACCGAGTTCCTCTTTAAGATACATCATCGCATCAAAGAACTCCCATAGAGGAACGTATCCGTTCTTATCGGATCCTCCCGAGATGAGAACTCCCTCAATACCCTTCTCCTTCAGCTCACGACCTACCCTTACGAGTTCCTCGGGTGTTGTGGCGGGTATCATATGCCACAGAATCTTTGAAGCGCAGTGGTCACACATAAGTTCACACTGTCTTCCCGTAACCGATATATCCACGAACTTTGGAGGAGAGTTTACCGAAAAATCGTCAACCTCGTAATGCTTAAACCCGGGTGCGTAAAAGAATATCCTGTCTCCAAACTTCTTCCTTCTAATTTCGTAACCCTCGTATAACCTCTCAACGAGAGAAGGATTAAGCTCTATATCAAGCTCTTCAACCGCTCCCTGAAGATTCATATTTAAACTCCCTAAAAAGGTTTTAAAGAAGGGGGAGAATTAACCGCACTTGACCCCCTTCTCTTGAACTATAGGCTGGAGAAGTTCGGCAGCCTTATTTGCGTCAACAAGCCCGGCTTTTGCCGCCTCGGGGTCGGCAGGTTTTACCTTTGCTATCCATCCCTGTCCGTAGGGGTCATCGTTAACGAGCGCGGGATTAGCCTTTAGGGAGTCATTCACCTCAACTATTTCCGCATCAAAGGGTGAGGGAACAGGTCCTACCCACTTTCCGCTCTCAATGGTTGCAATGCTTTTGTCCTTCTTTACAGCCTTACCTACTTTTTTGGGCGTGTAAGCGACAAGCCTTCCTGCCATAGCGGATGCCACGGAGGTCAACCCTACGGCAAATACACCGTCTCCCTCTTCCTTAACCCATATAAATGCGTTCTTGTCGGGGTTGATGTAATAGAGTCTATCCTCGGGGAGAGGACATCCGTTAACTTCCGCCATATCACACCTCCCTTAAAGTTTATTAAAACTAAAAGGTTATAAGCTTATCCGCGAGCATAGCCCTGAGGGCAAACTCACTCGCCGGAACTATTCCGTCAATTTCGGGTATTAAATCCTCCTCCGTTAACCCCATTGAGTCTACAGCTTGCTTACAAGAATAAAATTTTACACCCGCCAGCTTTGCGTCTTTCATAAAATCGTATACCGTTTTAGGCTTTTGTCCGTTTGCGGAGAAACAGTTACCCTCAAGAGATGGACATATCTTTTCGGCAACACCCTTCTTTATAAGATTTGTCCCGTCCATATTGAAGAATATCTCAACGTCAGCCTCTTGGGCTGCCATAAGTGTAGCTATATAAAAAGGAGTAGCACATCTCCAGGGTGTCTTTGGTCCGCTGGTCATCAATATTACTATTTTCAACTCCTTTTCCAACATTTTCCTTACCCCTAATTTATGTCTCTATTAGTTTTTTTTATTAAGAGCCCGCCAAAGGCGGGCTGAGAGATTAAGCCAGTCCGAGTTTCTTCAACACAGGAATGGGGTCGGAGAGGTTATCCTTCAGTTTAACGTCGTTTACGCTGTATCCGAACGCAAGTCCGAGTAACTGCGTGAAGTACGCTGCGGGTACGTCAACGTCGGGAACACCCTTAAGCATGAGTCTGTGTCTGTACATCTCAAGAGATGCGTGACACAGGGGACACTCGGTTGCTATTATGTCAGCACCGTTTCTCTTTGCTGTCTGGAGAATCATCATTACGAACTTTTCCGAAACTTCTTCGTCAGATAATGAGTGAGGTCCTCCACAACACTGGGTGTGCATAGGTTCAAATTCAACACTTGTAGCTCCTGCGGCTTCTAGGAGAGCTTCCATGTAGTAAGGGTGTTCGTCGTCGTCCGCGGTTTCCCTCTTCCTGGGTCTTACTTGTTCCTCATCCTCGGGAGCTATGTGGGAGTACGTTCTTGCGTAGAAGTGAGGTCTTGTATATAGGCATCCGTAGTAGTTTGCAACCTTAAGACCTCTTAGGGGTTTTTTCGTTTTTTCCTTTACTTTTTCGGGACCGGCTTCGTGGTAGAACCATTCAAGTATGTGGTAAGTGTGGGGTATCGTATCAAGAGGCTTTTCACCTGCCTCTTGGAGAAGCTGATTTATTCTCTCAAGAGTCTTGTTGTCCGTTTCAAGAAAGTATTCTGCCCTTTGGAGAGAGAAAGAACATCCGTTACAGGGTGCTACGATTACGTTATGTCCTTGTTGTCTTGCAAGGGACATATTCCTTGCGTTAAGGAGCATAGTTCCCCAGAAGCTGACATTCTTCGTTTCCATAGCACCGCAGCAGTTGTAGTCCTCAAGATAATCAAGTTCCAGCCCGAGCTCCTTAGCAACTATTCTGGTAGATACATCGTAAGCCCTTGCAGCACCTTCTAACGAACATCCGGGATAATAAGCAACCTTCTTTCCGATGCCACCGAGAGGTGGCTTTCTAAATTGTGCCGGAACCGCCATCTTCCTTACCTCCTTAAATACAATTAGTGAAGCTCAACACCTTCCTCTTGGAGAATCTTCTTGAGAACTTGTTTCATCCTGCTCCAGTTCTTAGTTCTGGGGTGTATAAGCATATGCTTAGCGTTCAGGAGTAGGAAATCTATGTTGAGGTTCTTTATAGGCTTTATAGCAAGTGTCTTGAGCCATTCGGGTATCTCACCGAACAGAGGAACGGGTTTCTTGAGTATTGGGTCCTTGAAAACCTTGTAACCTTGCTTTTCTATCCATCCGAAGAGGAGCTCTCCGTCTTCAATTCTTCCGTATTCTACAACCTGTTCAAGGAAGAACTTGTCAAACTTCTTGGAGGGGTATTCTTCTATAAGTCCCCTCTTTGCGAGAACCTTAAGGATAGCCTTTAGAACTTCCTCAACCAGAACACCTTTGGGACATCTGTGGGTGCACTTATGACAAGAGACACATCTCCACATTACGTCTGCTCTTTTCTGGAGCTCGTCAATCATTCCGAGCCTTGCGAGGTATATGAAGTGTCTGGGGTTGTACCTTTCATCCCAGTAGTTGTGAACGGGACAGGATGCCGTGCAGTAAGAACATTGGTAACACTGGAGTATTGTCTTTCCTTCGGGTTGTTGGAGTATTTCGTCAAGGAGGGAAAGGTCATAGTCCTCTATAACCCTGGGTAGGATAATAAGGTTCCAGTCTCCGGATACGTCAACACCGTCTATAACTAATCTGTCCTTTCTTAAAATTCTCTCCGGTTCAACAAGAGACCGCTCGTGAATAGCCATCTCTCACACCTCCTAAGATGATTCAACATCCTTGTAATGAATGGGAGCATGAACTCCCAACAACCTCCTCGCCATAACACCGGCAGGAGGGAAAAATCCCTTTGCACTGTGCATAGTTGAAAGGGTCATGTAATCAACGTAAGTAGCGTAAATCATGGCGAGGAATATATCAACGAATAGATAATCCTTAACCTTTACGCCGAACTCGTGGAGTTTTTCCGCTATCTGTTTGTAAACCTGTTCAAACTGCTCATACGTTTCTCCGTACATCTTCCTTCCCTTTCCACCCGTGGGGGATTCTTCTTTTAGAAAAACTATCGCTCCCGTTTCCGTTTCAGGGTCCCATACCCATGAGGTCCAGAGTATATACTTGTCGGGGAACGTAAAGTGAAGAAGCTCAGCTGCTATATCCCTTGCAGCCCTTCTATCAACACCCCTTATGCTTCTTGCAAACTCTTCAACCTTCTCTTCCCAAGTTCTCGTGTCTTCCTTCTTTCCGAAGCCGAGAAAACCCCCTTCTTCTCCGTAAAGAAGCTTTCTTATCGCTTCCTTTAAGTTCTCAAGGCCCGTTTCCTCTATAATGCGCTTTTTCTTTCTCCTTGCCGGGAATATGTGTTCAAGAATTTCCTCAAAATCTTCTTTCGCGAGTTTCTTTATGTTCTCCTTGGAAAGTTTTTGCTGAAAGAGCTCACTCTTCGCTTTTACATCCTGATAAAACTCCTGTAAAAACTCCTCACCTTCGCTTAGTATCTTTATCAGGTAATCCCTTATAAGTGCTTCATCAAGAGAGGCGGCCTTAAAGCCGCCTTGAGGCTTTTGGTCACTCATGCGCTCACCTTAGCTCCTAAAAATGTTGCAGCTTCTGCACCTGCAGCTTCTCCTTCTGCAAGAGAAGACTCAATGTCTATGGGTCCCTTACAAGCTCCTGCTATGAATATTCCGGGTCTGTTGGAGATTATGTTTGAACCGCTATCTTCCGCAGGAATGAGGAATCTGCTGTCGGGGTCCTGTGCGAGTCCGAGTATCTTAGCGACCTTAAGAGTTCCTTCGGAAGGTTCCATTCCGAGAACGAGAACTACAAGGTCCATGGGTATTTCCGCAGGTCTTTGAACTATAGTATCTTCGTGCTTAACCCTAAGTCTTCCGTCTTTGGGAGAATAAGTTATTTCTGCTATCCTACCTCTTACGTATCTAACACCGTACTTTTCTTGAGGTGCCCAGTAGAAGGGATATTCCCAAGTTCCGTAAGTTCTTACGTCCATGTAGTAACAGAAAACTTCAACTTCGGGATACTTTTCCCTTATCTCGGAACCCTGGAGTCCTGAAAGTGCGCATCCGTATCTACAGCAGTGGACGTTTGTAACACCGAGCTGTCTGTCTCTGGAACCGACACAGAATACAAAAGCTACCCTTTTAGGAAGTTCTCCGTTTGAGGGTCTGTAAAGTCTTCCTTCTCTTGAGAACATCTGTTCAAGTTCAAGGTTTGTAATGACGTCGGGGTAGATACCGTATCCCAGCTCACCTTTCCTTTTTGCATCAAAGTGTCTGAATCCGGTTGCAACTACGATTGCACCAACTTCTACCGTTTCACCGTTTGAGAGGGTTACCTTAAAGTTAGGTGCTTCACCTTCACACGCTTCAATTTCCGTGTTGAGTTTCACTTCTACGTTGGGGTTGTTTTGAACTTCTTCAATAAAGGGCCCCAGAACTTGCTGGGGTTTCATCTTCCTGGGAATTAGCGTGTGATACTCCTCAAGGATAGGCCTTCCACCGAGCTTACTTTCTTTTTCAACAAGAATAGTGTGAACCCCGAGTTTTCCCAGAGTTCTTGCTGCAGCCAATCCTGCGGGACCACCACCTATTACGAGCACAGACTTTGCCATTATCACCCTCCTTTAAAAGGTATTTATGGATAGGGGGCAAACGCCCCCGGGGAATCCGTTATGACTTGAAGAGGGGTAGGTCAGCGGTTGCGGATCTTCTGAATTTGAATCCGTCAGAGGTCTTGCTGTAGGGTTCGTAGAGGTCGTACTCCTTGAAGAACTCAAGGAGTTCATCGTACTTACCTTGCTTTTCAAGCTCTGAGATGTACTTAACGGTGTCTTCCCATTCTTTTTTGAGCTCTCTCCAGTTGGTTATGCCCATCTTTTCAAGGAGAGGCTCATAGTTAGAACAGTTCCAGTAGAGTTGAACTACTTTGAATGGGTGAGCTCCGCATGCGAGTGCAGAGAACATTACATCGGACATTACAGCTACGGGGTAATACATTCCGTGAGCCTTTCCGATCCACTGGTTCTTTTCAAAGGTTGTCGTACATCCGGTGTCGTGGGTTATGATAACATCAGCTTTTATCTCTTCAGCTATAACTTTGAGCTTTCTCTGTATAGCAAATGACCTTGTGAACTCTCTTTCCGTGAGGATGTGTCTGAATCCGAATCCGCAGCAGTCGTACCAGGTTGAGTAGTCAACAACTTGAGCACCGAGCTTCTTAATTACTGCGGTTGACGCTGCAGGTCTTTGTCCGTTGTAAACCTCGGGGTCGTAGGGATAGTCATCAGCTATCATCTTCCAGGTGTGGCAAGCGTTGTGTATTGCAACCCTTACATTGGATACGTCTATTCCTTTGGGCTTTCCTTCCTTCTCGTAAAGCTGTGCGATTTCATCTCTCATTGCATGAACCCATTCGGAGTAGTGAACTATTTCTTGGGGTATTACGATTCTTCCGTCTTCGGTGAGTCTTCCGAGCTTCTTGAGTATGGGCTTGACTGCTTCTCTTAGCTCTTTATTGAATATAAGTTGTTCCCTCGTTTCCTTGTAAGAACCGAAAGATGTTCCGCAGTGTATTAGAGGATAGTATCCCGTTTTCCAAGCCTGGTGCATGTTCCTGAGCCATACGGCTGCAAGAGCTACCGGGTTTGAAGTCCCGGAACCATGGTAGTTCCAAGCTGTGCAAGAAGTTTGGTGAGGTTCGTTAAGGTAGTCAAGTCCGAACTTATTCATGAACCAGAATATGGATGCGGGGTATCCGGGTATGTTACCACACTGCCCGCAGGACTTATGGTGCCAGAGCTTGTTAGTGGGTATAACCTTTATCCTTCCGGTCCTCGTGTAAACGTATTTGGGTCTGTATTCTTCGGTTATTCTGAAGACGAGAATCTCTCCCTTCTCTTCAAGTTCATACATTTCCTCAAAGAGGTGGTCATAGTGAGAGTGCTTATTTAATATGGGAAAAGGTTCCTTTTCAGGATACATAAGATAGGGGCTCTTAGATTTGTGAGCCATAGCTAACACCTCCTTTAAAAGTTTTTTTCAAGAGCGGGGCACCAACCCCCCTCATTAGCTTAAGCTTCAGCTTCCTCCATTTCTTCCATAAGCTCTTCCCATCTTTCTTCGTTTTCCTCAACTATGTCCATTATTACGTTGTAGAGGTTAGGGTCAAGTCTTTCAAGCATTTCAAATATTCCCGTATCCCTCCAGATTTGATACATCTCTATTGCGGTTTGGAGGGATACTTCCCAAGCGGTTTTAACAGATTTACCTACGTCAAAGGGAATAGCCATTCTCTTAGCTCTGAGGTTTTCCATGTTGTCGAGCATCTTGGGTCCCCAGTCGGGGAAGAAGTCAGGCTGTAGCATGTCAGCTGAGAGTTGGTTACCCGTTGTCATTACCTTGAGAAGAACTCTTCCGTAGGGTTTAAGTAGGTCCTTCGTTGCTTCAAAGGCGTTTCTTACCGCGACTTCCCTCATTATTATGACGAGTCCGCCGGGGTTGTTAACGAAGGGGCATCTTATCCAGCAAGTGAAGCACTGGGAACATGCCCATATGTATTCGTGCATCATATCGTAGAGAACGTCTATGTCATTTTCAAGAAATCTCTGAACTATTTCCCTGGGTGAGTAGTCGAAGAATCTATTTGATGGGCAAGATGCCGTACAAACTCCGCAGTTAAGGCATCCGAAAAGGTATTCCTTGAATCTGAAGTCCGACTTAACCTCTTCTATTATCCTTACCTTCTCCTCCCAAGGGACTTGGAGCGTTTTTTCAGAAATGGGAATGTTGTATCCATATTTACGAACTTGAGTTTGTTCAGCCATCCTAAAACCCTCCTACGGTTTTTTCTTCATTTTTAAATTAAACAACACTTCATAGAAAAACAAAAAAATTTTTTTATGGAAATATAAAAATATCCTTATAGGATAAAGAAAAAGAAAAGAAAGCTCAGAGCGTAATGACAGCATACTCACCGCTCATAAGCTTATCAAGGAATGCAGCACCGCCGAGAATTCCGTCACATATCTCCTTATTCACGTCTTCTTCTTTGTATATGTCCGTTAGGTCAAGGGAGGGTGTACAGAGGTAAATCTTTACACCTGCATCCTTTGCCATCTTGATGAAGTCGTAAACAGTTTGTTCAACGCCGGGTCTCACCTTTACTTTCTTTGCGTTGTCCTTCATAAGGAGGTATCCTGCTTCAGAGGTAATGACCATTTCAACTTCATAGTCCATAGTAGTTGCCGCGGTCGCAAGGAAGAAAGGTGCCCCTGCTTGGGGATTGATTAGCTCCCCCGTTGTGGGCTCCGCTCTTACGAAAAAGGGAACGGTAACGATATAGAAAAGGAGCTTTTCAAACTCCTGACCTGCCATACCTCACCTCCGGTTTTATTAAACAAAGATTATCATCGGTTTGTCCGCCGCGAGAACGTAGTTAAAGAACTCCGTAGCTCCCGCCGGGGGTTCCAGCCCGTCTATGAGGTCCTCCCTCTTATACCCGAAGAGATCCATGGTCATCTGGCAGGGTATCAGTTTAACTTCAGCCTCTTTACAAAGCTCAAGGAGCTCCTCTATGCTTGCAACACCCTTTTCCTTAATTCTCTTCTTCATCATAGAGGTCATAAAGTCCGTCATTCCGGGTATTATTCCCATTATTTGCGGAGGTCCCGGGAATATACTTTCCATAACACTTGCAAGCTGTCCCGCAACGGGTGTCTGCTTCACCGAATCAGGGAATACCATAGGCATAGCGGGATTTCCGAGAGGTGCAACCTTAAGCTGTTTTACTTTCTCCCTGTGAACTATGTTGAGGCCGTAAAAGGTGAAGAAGATAGCGGTTTCAACACCCAGGGAAGCCGCAACGGAGGCGAGAATAAGGGGAGGATAAGCCATATCAAGAGTTCCTTTTGTCGCTATTATCGCAAGTCTTTCCGTGGGCATCTTTATCCTCCCCTATTATCCCTTTTTCTTGATGTAGTATATATACTTTCCTCCTTCTTCTACCATCTCAACGAGTTCGTGTCCGGTTCTTTGGCAAAACGCGGGTATATCAGCTTTAGAACCGGGGTCGGTTGATATAACCTCAAGAATCTGACCCGGTTGAAGCTCCTCAAGAGCCTTCTTGGTCTTGAGAACCGGAAGGGGACAGTTAAGTCCTGAAGTGTCCAGAACCTTGTCGGGCGTTATTGTAGCCATAACTCCAACCTCCTTTAAATATTCTTAATATAAGATTATGCTTATTCTCAGGTTTCTATCTTAAGAAATTCTTAATAATTTCATTAAAACACTTTATAATTACTCCTCCACCTTTTTTATCAAGTAAGCGAGAAGCTTTGCAACCGCTTCGTAAAGCTCGGGAGGGATTTCCTCGTAAAGCTCTATACTTATAAGTGCCTCAACAAGGTTTTCATCTTCTACAACTGGTATCCCCTTTTCCCTCGCAAGCTTTACTATCTTTTCCGCAACTTCCCCCCTTCCTTTTGCAACGACTACCGGGGCTTTGTCTTTTTCCGGTTCATATCTTAGGGCTACCGCTTTCTTATCTTTCATACCTTCACCTCTATGTTCACACTATCTGATAGTTCTTTTATAAAGTTTTCTTCTTCTGTTAGATTAAACTCAATGCTTTTTATAGGTTTCCCGAGAATTTTTTTTATTTCTTCAGCAGAATTTTTGATTTTTTTTAATATTTTTTCGTTATTCGTTTCTATTTTAATAGATAAAAAGTTTAAGGACTTTGGAGCGAAAAGGTGGACGTTCAGAAAGTCCTTTCCGAGGGGAATATGGATTAAGACTTTGTAATTCCCATACACGTTAAAAAGTAAGAAGGCTCTTTTATCTTCCCATCTTACGGGGATTAACAGTTTTTTGTAATTGTTCTCAACTATATATTTCTGTAGTAACTCAATGAACCTTATCAGGTCTTCCTTTTCTTCCTTTAGGGCTTTAAACTTCATGTCTTTTTTTATCTCTTCTATATCTCCGCTAATTAGTGCCTTTACTATTTTGTTTTCGTAAAACAAACCTAGGTTTTTAAAAGCTTTGAAACTCAAAACTTCCTTTAAAGGATATCCTTCCAAGCTGTAGAGAAGACCTCCGATAAGTTTAAGGGAAACGTCCTTTTTAAAGTAGGAATGAACAACCCTTAGGGTTAAAGGTTTTGACTTTTCAAGAATTAACGTGAGAGTTTCCCCCTCCTTTACGGGAATCTTAAGGTTGCTCTCAGCCTCTATCTCGTATCCATTTTCAAGGAGCAGTAAAATTCTTCCCTTTTCGTTTCTCAGGACCTTTGCCTTTAGTGTCTTTGAGGAAAGGAGAAGATTTTTAAGAACTTCGGGGACCCTTCCGAGAAGTTTTATCTCCAGCCTTTTTGAGGTTTTCGTAATTTCTTGGGGTTTTCCGCTGAGTATTGCCTGTTCTAATAGAATGCCCTCTACCCTTCTCAGTTCCACCTTTTAAAATTTATCTATAAGATGGAGAAATACGATGATTTTCTCGGAGAGCTCATGGAAGAAAATGTGAGATATCTTCCCCTTTATTACCTTAACGAGGTTCTTGAGCTCCTGTTTTCCTCCTTGGATAGTATGCCAAAGGAAATGGCTGTTGAAATACTTTATAGGCTTAGAATAAACCCAAAGGTTAGGGATAGGGTAAACGAGCTTTTATTTTTAATACAATAAACCTTATGGAGTTAAATGAGTTAATAAACAGAAATAACTCAAAGATACTCCTCATAGTTCTGGATGGGCTCGGAGGACTCCCCGTAAAAGACGGAAAGACGGAGCTTGAACTTGCAAAAACTCCTAACCTTGACGAGCTGGTGAAGAAGTCCGCCACGGGCCTTCACATCCCCGTTGATTACGGAATAACTCCGGGAAGTGGTCCCGGACACCTTGGTATATTCGGATACGATCCCCGAGAGTATAAGATAGGAAGGGGAATACTTGAAGCACTGGGGCTCGGTATAGAGGTTCAGGATACGGATATAGCTGTTAGGGGAAATTACGCAACCGTTAAGAGGGAGGGGAATAAGGTTATAGTGGTTGACAGAAGAGCGGGAAGGATACCCACGGAGGAAAACAGAAGGATAACCGCAAAGATACAGGAAGCTATAAAAGAGATAGACGGAGTTAAGGTAATCATAAAACCGGGGATGGAACACAGGTTTGCGGTTGTTTTCAGGTTTCCCGAAAAACTTCCTCCCGGAAGTGATGAGATAAATGACACTGACCCCCAACAGGTAGGTAAAGAACCTTTAGAACCGAAAGGTGAAAATCCCAACGCTGAAAGGGTTGCTCAGGTCGTGAGGAAGTTTATACAGAAGGCGACCGAGATTATTAAGGACGAGCCTAAAGCCAATTACATACTCCTCAGGGGGTTTGCACAAAAGCCCCATATACCTACTATGGAGGAAAGGTTCGGTATAAAAGCGTGTTGTATAGCGGTTTACCCCATGTATAAAGGGCTTGCGAGTCTGGTGGGTATGGACCTCATAGAGTTTGAGGGAAGCACGATAAAGGAAGAGATAGAGGCTTTAAAGAAAGTTTGGAACGAGTATGACTACTTTTTCGTCCACATAAAAAAGACGGATAGTTACGGTGAGGACGGGAATTACGAGGGAAAGATAAGTGTAATTGAGGAGTTTGATAAGCATCTCCCCGACTTTCTGGCACTTAAGCCGGATGTTATCGCTATAACGGGAGACCACTCAACACCTTCGGTTTTAAAGGGTCACTCGTGGCATCCCGTTCCCCTTCTCATACACTCTCCTTACGTTCTGGGGGGAACATCCGAGAGGTTTACAGAGAGGGAGTGTCTTAAAGGGGAGCTCGGCATACTTCCGGCGGTAAAGATTACCCAGCTCCTCCTTGCAAACGCCTTAAGACTCAAAAAGTACGGGGCTTAAGATGAAGGAAATAAGGGGAAGAAGGTTAAAACTCTTGATAAAGGAAGAAGATATAAAAAGGAGGGTTAGGGAGCTTGCAAAAGAAATAGAGGCCTCCTTTGAGTGGAGAGAGCCTGTTATCGTTGTAGGACTTCTTAAAGGTGCTTTTATCTTCCTTTCCGACCTTGTTCGCTCCTTTGATAGGTTCGTATTCGTTGATTTCATGCAGGTGTCAAGCTACGGGCAATCTATGGAAAGTAGCGGGGTTATAAAGGTGATTAAGGATATAGATATGGATATAGAAGGAAAGGAGGTTCTTCTCGTTGACGACATACTTGATACCGGTTTAACGATGAAAGAAATTTACGAGTTTCTAAAACTGAAAAACCCTAAGAAGCTCCTTACGTGTGTCTTTCTTGACAAAAAGGAGAGAAGGAAGGTGGATTTTAACGCGGACTTTATAGGCTTTGAGGTTCCCGACAAGTTCCTGGTGGGCTACGGACTGGATTGGGGAGAATACGGAAGAAATCTTCCCGAGGTTTACATGGTTGAGTAAACACTCCGTTAAAATCTTCTTTAAATGTGGGTATTAGGGGAGCACGACGAGCCTTACAGAAAGGCAAGGGATACGATACTGAAACTTGTAGGGAACACTCCTCTTATCAGAATAAAGAAAGTTCTACCGGAGGACATTCCCGAGAATATAGAGATATGGGCAAAGCTGGAAAGTTTTAATCCGGGAGGTTCCGTAAAAGACAGACCCGCTCTCAGTATGTTTCTTGATGCATTAAAGAGAGGAGTTATAAAGGAGGGGAAGACGGTAATAGACGCTACCTCGGGAAATACGGGTATAGCCCTTGCTATGGTGGGGGCTGCCCTCGGGGTACCCGTTGAGCTCGCTATGCCTGCGAACGTAAGTGAGGAGAGAAAGAAGATAATAAAGGCGTTCGGAGCGAAGCTCTATTTAACAGACCCCCTTGAGGGAACGGATGGGGCTATTCTATTTGTAAGGGAGCTCGTTGAGAAGTATCCCGATAAATACGTTTACCTTGACCAGTATAACAACCCCGCAAACTGGAGAGCCCACTTTTACTCAACAGGTATTGAGATATGGAACCAGACGAAGGGAAGGGTAACTCACTTCGTCGCAGGGATAGGAACGGGCGGGACTATAATGGGAACAGGAAGAAGACTTAAGATTTACAATCCTAACATTCAGGTGATAGGGGTCCAGCCCGCTTACCCCTTTCACGGTATAGAGGGTTTAAAGCATATAGAGAGCTCTATAAAGCCGGGTATATTTGACGAGACTTTCCTTGATAGAACGATTTTCGTGGAAACGGAAGACGCCTACTTTTGGGCTAAGGAACTCGCCAGAAAGGAAGCCGTCTTTGTAGGCCAGTCTTCGGGGGCAGCGCTCTGGGCATGTATAATTCTTGCCCGGGAGCTTGCAGAAAAGGGAGAATCCGCCGTAATAGTTACCGTTTTCCCCGACGGAGGTGAGAAGTATTTAAGTACTGCTTTATTTTCAGATGAAAAAGATTGAAAGAGATACAATAAAGTTTTATGGGTGTGGTAAAAGCTTTAGTAGGACTCCTATTCTTAGCCTTTGTAGTAGCATTTACTTACTACAACCTCCAACCCGGCGAAGTGAGGTTTTACAACGTAAGCGTTAAGCTTCCTATGTTTCTTCTCGTATTCATAAGTGCCGGGCTCGGTTTCACGCTTCCCGTAATTTACTACCAGCTGAGGGAAAGGGTTCTAGTAAGCAGGGAGGAAAGAGTTTACAAGCTCCTGAATCTCTTTTGGAGAGACTATCTCGGTAAGGCCTTTGAGATCCTGAGAAAGCTCTTAACCGTTGAGGAGTTTCTACCCTTTTACATAAGGACCAAGAGGGAGTTCGGTGAGAGTCTTGACGTTCAGCTTGACCTTTACAACAAGGGGATAGCAGAAACGGCATTAGCCGAGATGACCTTTAGGAAGGACCTGGAAGAGGCAAAGATACTCCTTGAAAATGCCCTCGGGAAAAACCAGAAAAACCAAAGGGCGAGAAAACTCTTAAGAAGCGTATACATGATTTACGGAGACTACGGGAAGGCTGAGGACTTACAGAGGGAGATACTGAAGGAAGTTGAAAAGGAAAGAAAGGTGAAAGAAGAGAGGGCCCTTGCGTCCATACTTGCGGAAAAGTATATGAGGGAGAGAGATGAGCTTATACTAAAGGAGCTTTGGAACCTTCCCGTTTCAAAAACTTCGGGTGCTCTTCTTTCAAGTATGGTAGGAGGAGGTGAGGTTTTTGAGGCAGCTTACACGCTCGGTATACTTCCGGAAGTCATAAAGATTATGGAAGAGAAAAACCTTCTTACTCCCGAACTTCTTAACCTTATAGAGAACTACAGGCACGCTATACCCGACGAGGTTATGTATTACGTTTACCTTAAGCTCAACATGAAGGAGAAGATAGGGGAACTTAATATTAACCTTGAGGAACTAAAGAAGGTAATGGATAAAGACGGTGAGCTTCTTGAACTCGTAAGGATATGGGAATGTGAGGAATGCGGAAAGGAATATACTAAGTATAACAGTGTTTGTAGAAATTGTTTAGGTGTGAATACATACAGGATAAAGAGGGGGGAAAGAGGTGATAATAGACCACTTGAAGAGACAGGTTAAGTTTAAAGTTGTTTATCACGGTCCCGCCCTTGCGGGCAAGACGACAAACCTTATTCAGATAGCCAAAAAAAGGGAACAAGATATACTTTCTTTTAATACAAAGGAAGAAAGAACTCTTGTATTTGACATGTTTACGGAAACGAGGAAAGTCGGAGACTTTACCGCATCGTTTATACTTTATACGGTTCCCGGTCAACACATATACTCCGACATAAGGAAGATGGTTATGAGGGGTGCGGATGGTATAGTTTTTGTGGTTGACTCCTCCGAGGAGAAGTTAAAGGAAAACCTTGAGTTTCTTGACCTTCTATCCGAGGATTTATCCTTATACGGAAAGAGCCTTGAGGATACACCACTTGTAATTCAATACAACAAGAGAGACCTCAAAAGCGCACTTCCCGTTGACGTTCTTGAGAGGGAAATAAACAAGTTGGGAAAGCCCTACATTGAGTCGGTAGCTTTAAGAGGTGAAGGAGTTGAGGAAACCTTAAACACTATAATTGAGGAAATCCTGAAACGCTTCGGGAGCCTGATACATGATAAGCGGTGATTTGAAGTCACCACAGGACATACTTGAGTTATTCTCGGGGGCACCTCAGACTAAAAAGGGGTATCTAAATGTTTTGAGCAGGGGAACTTTCCTGTCCCTTAAGTTAGAGAAAAGTAGGATTGTAGGATTCTTTTCAAACTATGAGGAGAAGCCCGAAAATCCCTTAAACGGACTTATATTCATTATATCCGAGCTGTTATCGGATACCGAGGGATACTTTTCCTTTGAAGAGGAAACCGCTATAAAGGAGTTCCTTGAGGTTAACGAGGAGCTGGAAAGTATCATAATCAAGTCAACTATTCTGAGAAGAGAGATTGACGAGATACTACCTCTAATCATAACCACTAACGTTGTGTTCAGGTCGGAGCTTGAGGAATACAACGGAAAAAGCCTTTTTAAGGTGTTATCAAAGGATGGGGATATTATAGATAACCTCAGGAAGCTTAAGAAAAACCTTGAGGAGGGGAAAGTAGAGGTAAGTGAGATAAAGAAGGTGGAAAGTGTTGAGGAAATAGGACTTGATTACATACTGGAGTCTGTTGATTATAAGCAGATAAACCTTTTGAAGATACTCGGTAGCCTTAAAGCTTCCGGCTTTACGGGTTTCGTGCAGATTGAAGGGAAGGATAAAGAGATATATACCTTCTTTAAGAGAGGAGAAATTTTCGGAATTTATCCCGCTTCCGTTGATATCTTTGATCACCTCATGGAGTTTTACGGAGACTTTAAGGCAAGTGTCGTGAAGATTAACGATGATTTTGTGGATACATTTGCTCAGGCCTTTATAGGAAAGCCGATAATAGCCTCGGAGGGGAAGTATATTTCCCTCGGAAAACTCTTCTTAACGCTTCTTAGCTTGAAGGAAAACGGTATAGCCAAAATAGTAAGCGGGAAAGAAAATTACATATACATATTCCAGGACGGAAAACTTTTCTCGGTTAGGAAGGATAAAAAGTGGGAGGAAAACTACAGGGTTGTTTTCCCGAAGACTGACTACGTTTTCTTCTATAAGGATATATACATATGGAACGTGAACTACCTCTTTTACCTCTTTCTTCTGAATAAGGTAAAAAACCTTATCCTCAAATACGATATTAAGGAAGCGAAAGATATCTTAACTCAAAGGGTTGCACAGTTTCCCGCAATTTACCTCAAGAACGGAAAGGTTGATGCAGTAAGAACACTTACAAAAAGGGAGGAAAGAAGGCTTTTTAACATACTTCTGGAGGTTTCGGAAAGTATAATAGAGAAAGTGGGAAAAGAAGCCTTTGAAAGGGAAATTGAAGAGGAAATAAAGCCCTACAAGGATATACTTAAGATTCTTAACCTTTCAAGCGACGTATTTTCCGGGGAAGTCCAAGAACAAACATGAACAACCTAAGGTGGTTAATATCTGTAGTAAAACCTTATATTCCCCTTATTTTTCTTTCTTTTATAGGTTCGGTTATCCAATCCGCGGGTGCTGCGTATATAGCCCTGCTTATAAAGAAGGTTGTTGACAACGTGTTCATCCTTAAAAACCAATCGGAACTTTTTATTTACACATCCCTTTTACTTTTTAGTGCATTCGTTATGGAGTTCGGTTTTTTTGTATCTTCCTTTTCACTTTCTTACGCATCGGAAAAGCTCGTGAACACACTCAGAAATAACGTTTACGAAAAACTCTTAAAAGTTCCATTGAATTACTTTTTATACACCCATTCGGGAGACCTTATATCCCGCGTAGTGAGTGATATAGAAAGCTTTAAACAGGTCTTTAGCGACTACGTTCCTAAGGTTCTGAGGGAACCCTTCGTTATACTTGCACTTCTCGGTGTTCTCGTGTATAGAGATTTCACCCTAACCCTCTTTGTCTTCCTGCTCTTTCCGAGTATGGCTTTTCTCACGAAATACTTTTCCGAAAAAAAGAAGAAGCACCTTAGTAACCAGAGGAAGAACGTTTCGCGCCTTACGGAAACCCTTACTGAAACCTTCAGGGGTATAGAAAACATAAAGGTCTTCCTTGCGGAGAAATTTTTCACAGAAAGGTTTAAAAACTTCTCGGAAAGGCTCTTCAGGTCTTCCGTGAAGATAGACCTGTACGTGATAGGAAATACTGCTATAAACTACCTTTTCGGATACTTTTCTGTGGGACTTATACTCCTTGCCGGGGGATACAGAATAATCCAGGGAAGTATAACTACGGGGGATTTTGTTTCATTCTTAACAGCCCTTTTTATGATCCAAAAGCCCATAATGGATCTACAGAAGGCTGCTATGAACCTGAGGGGTTCCGCACCCGTTTTTGAGAGGATAAGGGAGCTCCTCAACCTTCCCGAGGAAAAGGGAGGAGGGGAAGTATTTGAAGGTATTAAGGAGAAGATGTCCTTCATAAACGTAAGCGTGAAGGCGGGGAATAAATACATACTGAGGGGTGTGACCCTTGAGGTTAAGAAAGGGGAAAAATTAGGTATCAGGGGGCACACGGGAAGCGGTAAGAGCACCTTCGTTAGGATAATTCCGAGACTTGTTGAGTATGAGGGAGGTGTTTTCGTAGACGGAAAGGAACTTTCCTCCTTTGAGATTACATCCCTCAGAAAAAAAATAGGCTTTCTCAGTCAGGAGATAGTAATATTCAAAGGAAGTGTAAGGGATAATCTCCTCATAGCTAACCCGGAGGCTAGTGAGGAAGAAATGATTAGAGCCCTTGAGCTTGCAATATGTGACTTTGTTCTTAAGGACCCGAAGGGTCTTGATAAAGAAGTTGA
The DNA here is from genome assembly GCF_056494385.1 of Aquifex sp. NCBI lineage: Bacteria > Pseudomonadati > Aquificota > Aquificia > Aquificales > Aquificaceae > Aquifex > Aquifex sp. Next base: position 23,561 of record NZ_JBSLZM010000019.1, read on the forward strand.
GGAAGGGGGGAGAAACCTATCGGGAGGGGAGAGGCAAAGATTGGCGATAGCAAGGGTAATACTCAAGAATCCCGAGATAATAATCCTTGACGAAGCTACATCTGCACTTGACGAAAAAACCGAGATCGAAGTTATTGATAACCTCTTTAACCATTTTCGTGATAGAACTTTTTTTGTGGTTGCTCACAAGCCTTACAGTCTGGGTAAGTGTGACAGGATAGTGGAGTTTGAAAACGGCGTTTTAAAGGAAGTATCTCATTTTCCCTGAAAAATTCTATTAAATTATTAATACTTAAAAACTCTCTAAGGGGTGATAGAATGTGGCAGGAGTTTGACAGCTGCGGTGTCGGTTTTGTATGCGATATATACGGAAGAAAGAGCCACGAGATGCTCAGGAAAGGTGTTGAAGCTGTAAAGAACTTAACCCACAGGGGTGCCATAGGAGGGGACGGAAAGACGGGAGACGGTGCAGGAATACTTACCGAAATTCCGAGGAAGTTTTTCATGAAAGAGATAGAGAAGCTCGGATACAGCTTATCGGACGAAAACAACCTTGCCGTGGGAGTTTTCTTCTTATACGAGCCTATTGAGGATAAGATAGAAGAAGTTTTTATAAAGGAAGGAATAAAGATAGTTGGATGGAGGGACGTTCCTGTAAACAAAGATGCGGTGGGAGAGGTAGCCCTTAAGGTTATGCCGAAAATAAAACAGCTGTTCCTTGACCTTAAAGGTATACCCGAGGAGGAGAGGGAGTTAAAACTTTTCTTTGCCAGAAGACAGATAGAGAAGAAGTATGACGAGAAGGTTTACATACCTTCGCTTTCCTCAAGGACGGTAGTTTACAAAGGAATGCTCGTAGCTCCCCAGCTTGATAACTTTTACCCTGACCTAAAGGAGGAGGATTACGAGACCTCCTTCGTTCTTTTCCACCAGAGGTATTCAACAAATACGCTACCCAACTGGCGACTTGCTCAACCCCTAAGGTATCTTGCCCATAACGGAGAGATAAACACCATCCAAGGAAACAGGAACTGGATGCTTACCCTCCAGCACGAGCTTGAGCACGAACTTCTGAAAGGCAGAGAGGAGCTGATAAAACCTCTCGTTTCTCACGAGGAGAGCGACTCCGCATCCCTTGATAGGGTGTTTGAGCTGCTCTGTCTTGTCGGTTATAAACCCGAACACGCTATGTATATGCTTATTCCTCCCGCGTGGGAAACTGTCCCGGGCCTTTCGGAGAAGGTAAAGGCTTTCCTTGAGTACGAATCCCTTCTTATGAAACCTTGGGATGGTCCAGCCGCTATAGCCTTTACGGACGGAAGGGTCATCGGTGCACACCTTGACAGAAACGGACTCAGACCTGCAAGGTATGTGATAACAAAAGACGGCCTCGTGGTTCTCGGTTCCGAGGTCGGAATGATAGAACTCGGAGATAGGGAAATTCTTGAAAAGGGAAGGCTCGGACCCGGAGATACGATAATAATAGAACTCGGGGAAGGAAGGATAAAGAAAACGAAGGAAATACTTGATGAGCTTGCAAGCTCAAAACCTTACAAGGAGTGGCTTGATAAACACCTCTTAAGACTCTCGGAGATAGAGGATAAATACAAGATTGAGAAGCCAAAGGAGGATCCCGACAGGATAAGGAAGCTCGTAGCTTTCGGCTGGAGCGAGGAGGAGATAAAGAACCAGATAAAGTATATGGCGGAGAACGGGAACGAAATGACGTGGGCTATGGGAGACGACACACCCCTACCGCCCCTTTCCGAAAAACCCCAGCTTCTTTACAGATACTTCAAGCAGAGGTTCGCACAGGTTACGAACCCACCCATTGACCCCATAAGGGAAAAGGCTGTTATGTCTCTCAGAATGAACCTTGGTTATAAGAGAAACTTCCTTAAGGAAACCGAAGAGCACGCAAAGAGGCTTCAGATAGACTCTCCTATACTCCTTGACTACCAGCTTAAGGCTATAGAAAACCAGGACAGGTTTAAGGTTGTGAGGATTCCCATAGCATACCCCAAGGAGAGAAGTTACAACATCGTAGAACTCCAGGATATGGCTGGAGAAAGGAGAATCTCTGAGCTCATAATGGATGCCCTTTACGAAGAAATACCCATAAACGATATGAGGATCGGTATAGAAACCCTCCAGAGGAGGGTTGAGGAAGCGGTAAGGGAAGGTGCGGACATAATCATACTCTCGGACAGATACATAAGCAAGTACAGGGTTGCTATTCCTGCACTCCTTGCGGTTTCCGCGTGTGTGAAGCATCTTGCTAAACAAGGGCTTGCCCATAAGGTTTCCTTCATAGTTGAGACCGGAGAAGCGAGAGACAGCCACCAGATAGCCTGCCTGATCGGATACGGAGCGAGTGCGGTTTATCCTTATCTTGCTTACGAGGTTATATACGAGCTCTGTGAGAAGGGAGAGATAGAGCTTCCCTACGAAGAGGCCGTATTCAAATACAAGGAAGCCCTTGAGAAGGGGCTCCTAAAGATTATGTCTAAGATGGGTATATCAACCCTTAACTCCTATCAAGGTGCCCAGATATTTGACACCATATGCCTTAACAAAGACTTTGTAGATGAGTTCTTTACCGGAACACCCGTAACCCTTGAGGCTGACGGTCTTGAAGAAATAGAGGCCTCTACACTTGCGCGACATAATGCGGCTTACGAGGTTGAAGAACCCAAGCTTGACATAGGCGGTCATATGAAGGCAAGAAAGGGGGGAGAGTATCACGCCTGGTCCCCCCAAGTTGTAAGAGCACTTCACAAGTTCCTGCAGACGAAGAACTACGAAGATTATAAGGAGTTCTCAAGGCTTGCCAACTCCCAACACCCCACATTTATAAGACACCTTCTCACTTACAAGAAGGCTTCAAAGCCCATACCAATAGAAGAGGTTGAGCCCGTAGAAAGTATACTGAAACGTTTCGTCACGGGCGGTATGTCCCTCGGTGCTCTTTCACCGGAAGCCCACGAGACAATAGCAGAAGCCTGTAACAGGCTGGGTATGAAGTCAAACTCTGGAGAAGGAGGAGAGGACCCTGAAAGGTATTGGACTATAAAGAACTCCGCAATAAAACAGGTTGCCAGCGGAAGGTTTGGTGTGACACCTACCTATCTGGCTTCCGCTAAGGACCTTGAGATAAAGATAGCCCAGGGGGCAAAGCCCGGTGAAGGTGGACAGCTCCCCGGACATAAGGTTAACGAATACATAGCAAAACTTAGGCACTCCCAGCCCGGTGTTACGCTGATATCTCCCCCTCCCCACCACGACATATACTCCATAGAGGACCTTGCCCAGCTTATACACGACCTGAAACAGGCAAACCCCTTTGCGAGGGTGTGTGTGAAACTCGTTGCGGAAAGGGGGGTTGGAACCATAGCAGCGGGTGTTGCGAAGGCCTACGCGGACGTTGTTCAGATAAGCGGAGCGGAAGGAGGAACAGGAGCATCCCCCTACATCTCTATAAAGAACGCAGGGAACTATTGGGAGATAGGTCTTACCGAAACCCAAAGGGTTTTAATGGAAAACCACCTGAGGGATAAGATAAGGGTGAGGGTTGACGGAGGATTCAGGACCGGAAGGGACGTAATAATAGCGGCTCTTATGGGTGCGGAGGAGTTCGGTTTCGGAACCGCGGCTATGATAGCGGAAGGGTGCGTTATGGCAAGGATATGCCACACGAACAAGTGTCCCACGGGAGTGGCTACACAGGATCCCAACTTCAGGAAGAAGTTCAAGGGCAAGGTTGAGAACGTTATGGCTTACTTCAGAGCGGTTGCCCAGGAAGTGAGAGAAATACTCGCGGAAATGGGATTCAGAAGCCTTGACGAGATTATAGGAAGAACTGACCTTCTTGAAGTGGTTAGGTATGACGAATTTCCGGGTTCAAAGAGGATAAAGGTTGAGGCACTTCTTGAGAAGTATCCCGAAAACGAACCGAGAAGGTGTCTTGTTGAGAAAAACGACAACCCTGCTCCCAACTTTAACGATAAGATACTTGAGGACCTCCTCCCCTACATAGAGGAAGGCATTCCCGTTGAGAAGGAATACACCATAAGGAACGTTGATAGAACGATACCTACAAAGATTAATTACTTTATCTCCCTCTTTTACGGTGATAAGGGACTTCCCGAGGATACTATAAAACTCACGTTCAGGGGAACCGCAGGACAAAGTTTCGGAGCCTTCAACCACAAAGGTGTAAGTCTAACGCTCATAGGGGACGCAAACGACTATGTCGGTAAGGGAATGTTCGGTGGAAGAATTGTTATAATCCCCGAAGGTGTAAAGGAAACCGATAAGAACGTGATAATGGGCAACACATGCCTTTACGGGGCTACGGGAGGAGAGCTCTACGCAGCAGGTGTTGCCGGAGAAAGGTTCGCAGTAAGAAACAGCGGAGCGGTTGCTGTCGTGGAAGGTGCGGGACTTCACTGCTGTGAGTATATGACCGGAGGAATAGTTGTAGTCCTCGGAGAAGTCGGTTACAACCTCGGAGCGGGAATGACAGGGGGATATGCTTACGTCCTTGACGAGAATAACGACCTTGAGGAAAAACTGAATTACGCTTACGTTTACGCGAGAAGACTCGTAGGAGAAGATGAGATAGAAGAGCTGAGAAGCCTCATAGAGAAGCACTACAACTACACGCGGAGTCCTAAAGCTAAGAAAATTCTTGATAACTGGGAGGAATACCTGAAGAAGTTCTGGAAGGTTATACCCCTTGAACAGTGCAAGAGGGACCCCTACGGAGATTCGGATGCCTGCGAGGTTGAGATATTGGGAAGAAGGTAAGGCTTATTTCCTTTGCCCTTTTTGATACGGGAGAGACCATCCTCGGTGCGCTTGTTGTCTCTACCTTCTTTCCCCTTTACATAACACGCTACGTAGACCCCGAAACTTACGGATTCCTTTACGGACTCTCTTTCTTTCTTACCTTTCTTTTTACCCTTTACATAGGTAGGTATGCCGACAAAAAGGCTTTAAGAAAGCACTCTTTTACACTCTTCGGTTTTCTAACTTTTTTATTTTGCGCACTTATATACTCCTCTTACGGAAACCCCTATCTATCCCTGCTCGTTTTTATACTTATGCTCTTTTTCCATCAGCAAAGTATGGTTTTTTACAACTCCCTTTTACTGAACTTTGAGAAGATGGGGAAGGCTTCGGGCTTGGGTGTATCCTTCGGTTACGTCGGCTCCGCTTTTGCCCTAACACTTCTTGTAAATTTTTTAAAAGAACCTTCGGTTTACCTATACACCGCCTTTTTATTTTTCCTCTTTTTTCTACCCGCCGCTTTAACCCTTGAGGAACCTAAAGAGAAAGGATTTATAAAATTCTCGGAGCTCCTGAGGGACAAAAGTTTCTTAGTTTTTCTCATATCTTACTTCTCCCTTTCCGAGGTCGCAAACACCCTTATAGCCGTAATGAGTATTTATCTGAAAGCTGCTTACGGGCTTGAAAATGCAGAGATTTACAGGATTATAGGATTTTCCGCACTGGGAGGTATCCTCGGTGGTGTTTTCTGGGGTTTTCTTACGGATAGGTTCGGTGTGAACAAGGTTTACCCTCTTGGTTTTCTTAACTGGACCTTATTCCTCCTTCTCCTATACGTTGCGAATAGAGATTCCTTGCTTTTTGTCGGACTTTTTGGTGGACTTTCTCTTTCTCACCTCTGGACAACCGGTAGAGTTTTCCTGATTAACAACTTCCCTAAGGGAAACGTATCTTTAAGGCTCTCTTTCCTTTCTCTTTCCGAGAGGGTTTCCTCAAGCCTTGGCGTATGGCTATGGAGCTTCTTTCTTTTCCTTACAAACGATTACAGGTTATCCGCTTTGTTAATGGTATCTTTGCCTTTTGTAGGTTTTATAATTTACACCCTCTTCTTCCTCAGGTGGAAATACGGCTCTATCGTCTGAATTCTCGGGTCCTCAACCGCTTTCCCGAAGGTAAAATGGTATAAGTCCTGAAACGTTCTCGTTTTCATACCGAGGAGTTCGTGCATTACGTCGTCAAAGAAACAGCCTATGCCCGTTCCGTTCAGGTTGTGAGCTGTTGCCTCAAGGTATAAGATCTGCCCAACAAGTCCCGCTTCCAAATGAATATGTTTGTAGAGCCACGGATTTTTACTGATAACGGGTTCAAAGAGGGATATCATCCCCAAGGAAAAGGCGCTATCGCTTGCTATGTCTTGCTGGCAAGCTATGTATCCAGCAATCTCACTAAAATCTCCTTCATACAGAAGGTATAGGGGAAAATCCTCGTAAACCCTTTCCCATATAAACTCGGATGTATTTGCCTTTAGCTCCTCAAGCATCTTCTCATTTCTCACAAAGCAGTAAAGCCCTCTCCTGAAGCCTTTAACCCTGTGGACAAAGATAAAAAGGTTAACGAATGTAGGGGTTATCTCAACGTCAAAGGGAGAGAAATCGTCCCTCGGAATCGTTTTATCAAGTGAGTGAACAAAGAGTTCGGCGCTTATGTAAGTTTTCCCGTCGTAGGCCATTCCGCTTCTTCTCTTCCTAATTATTTCTTCTGCGGACATGTAAGAGGGAACTATGTTGAGAGGAGAAGGATTTCTGTAGATAAACTTAAACTCCTCGGTTCTCGGCTTTTCGGTATCCTTTATAGCTTCGTAAATAATCTCCCATATGACCCTTTCCTTGCTGAGGACGTTGGGCCTTCCGTAAAAGCTCAGTTTTTTAAACTCCCTTATTACTTCCTCGGGCAGGGTCCTCGGAACGTCTTCAACTTCTTTAGGGAAAACGAAAAAGGCACATTCCGGAAACTCTTCCTCCCCTTCTATCCATCTTACCCTGTCAAAGCCAAGGAGAACCTTTAAATCGTGGTCCGAAAGGCCATTTAGATACTTCACCTTCCAACCCTTCAGGTTTGCGGAGAACCTTACCGTTCCTATGGCGTGCCCCGTGTCAAGGAGGCAGTACCTGTAGGCTCTCTCTCCGTATTTCCAGGCTTCCCGCCAGGGAACACTTGTAAGGACGAATATAAAGCCCTCACTTCCGAAAAAATCTTTTATTCTTTCCGAAAGCTCCGGTGAAAGACTTGCCCTTTTTTCAAGGGCATGGAGAAAGGGGTTGTAATGGAAAACACCCTCCAGATTTCCTAAGTGAGGAATGATTAAATAACCCTCTGTCGGGTGGAGGTTTCCGCTTGAGGGGTTCATCCTGACGGACCACCTTGAACCGGGAATTGCCTTCCAGGCGGATAGTCCGAGTGCAAGCTCAAGGAACTTACTTATACTCTCAAGGGTGAAACTTTCGGTGTTAACCTTTCGGTAGTCGTAAAGAGCTTCGTAAGGGTGAGAGGGGTCCTTCAAAAGGGGAAGGTCTATCCTCTCGCATCCTTCCCAAAATCTAAAAGGATTAGGTTGGTTTGCCCAGTCAAGGTATCCCAAGGAACGGGCGAGCCTATGGGGATGGTGCTTCGTCTCCTCATGGTAAAAGATTATCTTATTTAAAGCTTCCATGAATTAATAAAATAAAGGTATGAAGGTAGGATTTATAGGCCTCGGACATCTGGGAAGGGCTATAGCAAAAAGGCTTATAGAACAAGGAGTTGAGCTAATCGTCTGGAATAGAACTATTAAGAAGGCTGAGGATTTTGCAAAAGAGACGGATGCGGAAGTTGCAAGCTCCCCTAAGGAGCTTATAAACAGGGTGGATAGGGTTTTCGTTATAGTCTTTGATTCCCAAGCATCCGAGGAAGTTATATTCGGGAAGGAGGGGCTTACAAAAGGGGAAATTAAGGGGAAAACTGTTATAGACATGACAACGAACCACTTTGCTTACGCAAAAACCGCATACGAAGAACTTAAGAAGCTCGGATCTTACTACCTTGACGCCCCCGTTCTGGGAAGTGTCATACCGGCACTTAAGGGAGAACTTACAATAGTTGTCGGAGGGGATAAAGAAAAGTTTGAGGAGAATAAACCCCTATTTGAGAAGTTCTGCAGGGCTATTTACTACGTCGGGGAAGCAGGAAATGGAAGTAAAGCAAAGCTCATTAACAACATAGTTCTCGGAGGAATTATGGACATACTCGCGGAAGCGGTAGCCCTCGGTGAGCTTGCGGGATTTGACAAGGAAACGATAATAAACATCCTAAACGACGGAGCGGGCAAGTCCTACATACTTGACGTTAAGAAGAAGAAACTACTTGAGGAAGACTTCTCAACTCACTTCTCTGTGAACCTCATTTACAAGGACCTACATTACGCCCAGGACCTCATAAAGGAACTCGGTGTTTTTTCCTTCACAACAGCAGCGGTTAAGGAAACCTACGGCCTCGCAAGAAAAAAAGGTCTTGGAAACCTTGACTTTTCTGCAGTATACAAGGTCCTAAAGGAAGATTAACTTTTTTCCTTTTGTTTTCGTTTATCTCTTCAAATTCAAATAAAAAGCCCTTTTTGAAGGCCCGGAAAAATCCCTTAATTACCTTAGGGTATTGCAAGGGTTAAAATCTATCCTTTGAAAATCAACAGGGAAAATTTAAGGATTTGCCTTCCGAAACCCCTCGTTGCGGGGAATCGCTGAGAATCAAGACCTTCCTCGCTAACCTTACAAAATCAAGGGTGAGAGTTAAATTTCCCTATTCAGTTGCGAAGGAGCCAAAAATGGCTATTCCTTAGCCCTTGATTTTCAAAAACATCATAAACTTAAGTAAATTTTTATGATTTTTATCAGGGATGCCGGTTTTTCTTGACTTCGTCTTGAAAAGCGATAAAATATAAAACTTTTAAGTAATGGAATACCTGGTGGTTGAAAAACGCCTAAAGAGGTTGAGGGAGGTTCTTGAAAGAAGACAGAAAGACCTTATAGTCTTCGCGGATAACGTTAAAAATGAACATAACTTCTCCGCAATCAT
>NZ_JBSLZM010000020.1:0-6090 GCF_056494385.1 Aquifex sp.
TATCTCCTGAATATCCATAAAGACATTTTAACATTTTTTTATGGTCCTGCCTCCCTTAATTCCCGCCCTTTTTCTCAGAAGGCTTAACCGCTTTGTGGGAGAGGTCCTCCTGGAAGGAAGAGTTAAGAAAGCTCTCATAAGGAATACGGGAAGACTTGAGGAGCTCCTTAAGTTCGGAAACACGGTTTTCGTGAGAGAAAAAAGCAGCGGAAAGTATAAATACGAAGTAATACTCACAAGAGCGGAAAAAAAGCCTTGTATGTATAGAGTCTCATTACGCTACCAAGCTTTACGAGGAGTTTTTAAGGGAGAAGGGTATTAGAGATATAAGGAGGAAAGTAAGGGTGGGTAAATACAGGTTTGATTTTCCGGTTGAGAATAATCTCGTTGAGGTAAAATCCGTAAACCTTGTAAGAAATGGTGTAGCTCTCTTTCCGGATGCTCCTGCGAAGAGGGGGAGCGAGTCACATAAGGGAGCTAATTAAACTCAAGAAATATAATCTGCTCCTCGTTTTTGTTGTCCAAAGGGAGGATTTCTACAGGTTTATGCCCAATTGCGAAAGAGACAAGAATTTCTGCAGGGCTTTCTACGAATATGTTAATACGGGGTTTCCCGAGAAGGTGTATAAATGCAAGGTAGGACTTGAAGAGATTAAAATTGTTGAAAAAATACCTTTTGAGGTTTAAACTAATAAACTTCTGAAGGAGGTAAGAAATGCCAAATACGAGACAGGCGAAAAAGAGAATGAGAAGGGACGCAAAGAGAAGACTGAGAAACAGGTATCACCTCTCAAGGATGAGAACTTACATAAAAAACTTCAGGAGAATGATAGAAAACGGGGAAATTGAAAAGGCGAAGGAGTATATAAACGAAGTTATAAGCGTTATTTATCACACCGCATCAAAGGGAGTAATCCATAAAAACGAAGCGGCGAGGAGAGCCTCAAGGGTTTACGCACTTCTGAATAAAGCCATCCAACAACAACAGGCTCAATCCTGAGGTGTGTCGCTGAAATCAACGTAGGAGTCCTCTTTTCTCTCCTCCTCTTTAATCATCCTTATGTATTCCTCCTTAAGGTCTTGACTTATGCAGTAATCGTCTTCCTCAAGGCAGGTTATTAGGTTTGCCTCCTCAAGAACACGGATTAATTCCTTACTCATTAACACACCTCCGCGGGGATTTTTACGAGTTTTAATCTAAATTTTTAAAACAGAAAAGGCAAATTTAAAACGATTTTTGGGAAATATTAAAACAAAGTTATAAAATCAGGCGGGGAAAAGCTTCCCCGGGTTGAAGAGGTTTTTAGGGTCAAAGAGTTTCTTTATTCCCTTTAAAATCTCGTATCCCGTCTCCCCAAACTGCCACTTTAAGAACTTTCTCTTCGTAAGTCCAACACCGTGCTCTCCCGTTATTGAGCCGTGGTAAGAGAGAGCAAGCTCAAACACCTCGTCAACCGCACGTTCTGCCCTTTCTTCTTCTTCCCTGTTTGATTTGTCATAAAGGAGATTTACGTGAAGATTACCATCACCTATATGACCGAAAACCACCATAAGAAGGCTGTACTTCTTGGCTATTTCCCTGAGCTTGGGAAGGGCTTCCGGGAGATAGGTTCTCGGGAAAACTATATCCTCGTTTATCTTTCCGCTCCTGAGGTTTCCGAGAGCGGGTCCGAGGTTTTTCCTTGCGGTCCATAACTTTTGGGCTTCTTCTTTGCTTTGGGCAACCTGAACCTTCGCACCGAGCTCCGAGAGAATTCTTCCGACTTCCTTAATTTCTTCCTTCACCGCTAATGGATGTCCGTCAACCTCTATTAAGAGAAGCGCTTCTGCATCTCTGGGAAGTCCTACGGGTTTGTAGTCCTCAACAGCCCTTATTGCATCTCTGTCCATAAACTCAAGGGCGGAGGGGAATATACCCGATGTGAGAATTTTACTTACCGCTTTTCCAACGGTTTCAAGGTCGTCAAAAACAGCAAGTGCTGTCATTCTTGCTTTTGGTTTCGGTATGAGCTTTAGGGTTATCTCGGTAAAAAGACCTAGCGTTCCTTCGGAACCAACGAGAAGCTTCGTTATATCGTATCCGGCAACGTCCTTTAAAACGGGACTTCCCGTCTTTATAACCTTACCCTCCTTTATAACAGTTTCAAGACCAAGAACGTATTCCCTCGTAACACCGTATTTTAGACACCTGGGTCCCCCTGCGTTTTCCGCAACGTTTCCCCCTATCGTTGAATACTTAAAGGAAGAAGGATCCGGCGGGTAAAAGAATCCCAGTTTTTCGACATATTCCTGGAATTGATAGGTTATGACACCAGGTTGAACGGTTGCGGTAGCGTTATCAACGTCAACGGTGAATTTATCCATCTTCTCAAAGGAGACAACTACTCCGTCCTCCCTTGTGGGAACCGCACCGCCCGTGAGACCTGAGCCCGCACCTCTAGGGAATATAGGAATGCCTTCCTCGTAGCATACCTCAACGAGCTTTATAACGTCTTCCCTGTTTTCGGGAAAAACTACGGCTGCCGGTATACTCCTCTCAATAGGTATGGGAGTTGCATCGTAAGAGTATAGTTTTCTTTCAACTATTGAGTCTTTGACCTTTTCTTCACCGAGTGCCTTTTTCAGTCTCTCAATTTTATCTGTAATTACCGCCATGGGAATAATATATGGAAATACGAGAACACAAGAAAAGGAGGGAACTCATAAGAGCTTCTCAAGGAATTTAATCTCTTTCATAGCTTTATAGTTTGTCAGGTCAAGGTCTAGGGGTGTTATGGATACAAAACCGTTCATAACCGCCCAGTAATCTGTCCCTTCTTCGGCATGCCACCCGAACTCCTCGGCGGCTATCCAGTAAAAAGGCTTCCCGTAGGGGTCTAAATACTTGAAAACCCGTTCCTTGTAGGCTCTTCTCCCCTGTTTCGTTATCATGTACCCCTTTATTTCCTCATACCTCAGGTTAGGAATGTTTACGTTAAGGTAGGTATCCTCAGGAAGGCCGTTCTCAAGAACCTTCTTTACTATGTCAACACAAACCTTTGCCACCTCCTCAAACATTATTGACCCTTTCCCAAATACGGAAAAGGCTACGGAAGGTATACCCAGAATTCTCCCCTCCATAGCTCCCGAAACTGTTCCCGAGTAGGTTATGTCTTCCCCGAGATTTGGACCCTCGTTTATACCCGAAAGCACAAGGTCGGGTTTTTTTTCCTCAAGTATAACTCTGTATCCCAAGTGGACACAGTCTGCGGGTGTTCCGTCTATGACCGTGTAAAAGTCCGTATCTATCTTTCTCATAGTTAAAGGCTTGGTGAAGGTGAGGGAGTGCCCCACCCCGCTTAAGTTCCTGTCCGGGGCAACTACAATAACCCTTCCGAGAGGTCTCAGGGCTTCCCGCAGGGCGTTTATACCGGGCGAAAAGTATCCATCGTCGTTAACGAGTAAAAAAACAGCCATGTCAATCCAGTATTTTAACCGCTCCTTCCCCTATTACTTTTCCCCTTATTACCTTATCGGAAAAGGGGGATAGAACCCTCACGTTCTCGTTCATAAATCCGTTATCAAGGGCTTTACCATCAAAAACTATGAATAAGTTTCCTTTCTCGTAATAAACCCTAACTTTTTCTCCCCTCTTTACAAGAAAACTCTTTTTTAACTTTGTTCTTTTTATTATTTCTCCCTTTTTTATAAACGTTTTTGAGACGAAATTCTCAACCGGTTCGTTTATCCCTTTCGGACATCTACTCAGATATACCCTTTTTTTCTGAACGTTGCCGGGGTTTAGCCTCTCTCCCGGGGTTATATCTTCCTTTGATATTAATACCTCACACTTCCACAGCAGATTTAGTCTTACCGTTCCCACCTTTTTATTCTTGAGGTATACAAATCCCTTCGGTAGGTTTTCATAAACTCTTAACTCAACAACTTCATAATCCTCGGGAATTAAGGTTAAAACCTCGTAGGACTTTAACTTTACCTTGTCTCCGAATCTTTCTTTTAGTTTCCTTTTTATTAAGTTTTCTAAATCAAGGGAAAAAGTTATTAAGGGGATGAGAAGGCTAACGACGTAGGTTAGCCGCCTGAGATAGCATTTCATCCGCAGCCTGTATACCTTTTGAGTTAAACTCGTAAGCTCTCTGGGCTATTATGAGGTTCACCATCTCCTCGACTATGTTCACGTTCGCACTCTCAAGGTATCCTTGAAGGAGCGTCCCGAGACCTTGATTTCCGGGATTGTCTATTATAGGTTCTCCCGAGGCAGAGGTTTGTATAAACAAGTTATTACCTATCCTTCTCAACCCTGCCGGATTTACGAACTTGGCAAGTTCTATTCTTCCAACTTCTTCAACTTCCGTAGCTCCCTGTCTTAGAACACTTACGGTCCCGTCGGAGGCTATGCTAACACTTATTGCGTCCGCAGGTATCGTTATTTCGGGATCCAGGGGATAGCCGTCACTGTTTACTATCCTGCCTTCCGAGTCAAGCCTGAACTGACCGTTTCTCGTGTAAGCTATCGTTCCGTCGGGCAAGACTACTTTAAAGAAACCGTCACCCTGTATAGCTATATCAAGCTGGTTATCGGTTTTTATCAGATTTCCCTGGGTGAATATTCCGTAAGTGTCTGCCACGTAGGTTCCGAGACCTATCTGAAATCCCGAGGGTGAGCGGGTCGTCGGGGATGTGGGAGCTCCCGGCTCTTCAACCGTCTGGTATAGCAGGTCCTGAAAGGTTGCCCGTATCTTTTTGTATCCTACGGTGTTCACGTTCGCCATGTTGTGGGATATAATATCAAGGTTCATTTGTTGTGCTGTCATTCCGGAAGCAGAAGTCCAAAGAGCCCTGAACATTACAAATCCACCTCCCTTACTTAAAATTTTAATTAGAAAATGAAGATTAATCAGAGCTTAGAGTTAAAACTTAAGACGAGCCTAAATATCCTTCTAAAACAACAGCTTGAAGTTCTAAGCCTTACTGTTCAGGAACTTGAAAGGATAATAAACGAGGAAACGATAACAAACCCCTTCGTTAAAGGAGTTTTTAAAAGGATACCTAAAGTTTTTTATACAGCTGAGGAGTTTTCTTATGAAGTTCCCTACGAACCGAAAGAGCTTGAAGTTCTTGAAGAGAACGTAAAATTAGAGTTCAAAGGAAAGGAAAAGGAGATAGCCCTTGAGCTTCTCAGGTTTATAGATGAGAAAGGGTTTCTCAGGGAGGATATAGGTAAAATCGCAGAAATTCTGGGCATAGGTGTTCATAGCCTTGAGGAGATAAGGAAAAAGTTAATGAGGCTTGAACCCATAGGAGTTTGTTCTAAGGACATCTGGGAGTTTCTTGAGCTCCAGGTTGAGGAAGTTTACCCGGAAGATTCAGAAGCTTTAAAAGAGGCACTCTTACACTTTAGAAAAACGGGAAGTATAAACGAGAAAGTAAAAGCAAAACTCTCAAGACTTAAGATCTCACCCCTTACACCCCAAGTTGAGAATGTAAGGCTTTACAAGGTTGATGCAGTAATTGAGGAAGAAGATGGAGAGCTTAGGTATTACCTTTACGAGGATTTCATAGACTTGGACCTTAACGAGGAGTACTGGGAGCTTTACAGAAGGTCAAAGGGAAAGGTAAAAGGTTATTTAAAAGAAGCCTTTGAGAGGTATGAGGCTATAAAGAAAGCCCTTGAGATAAGAAAGAAAAACTTAAGGGAGATTATCGGGATAATTGTCAGGAGGCAAGAGGGATTTCTCAAAGGTGTAGACACATTAAAGACTTTAACTATAAGGGAAGTGTCGGAAAAACTGGGTGTTCATGAGTCTACTGTGAGCAGGATAGTTAACTCAAAATACGTAAAAACGCCTGTGGGAACTTATCCGTTAAGGTTCTTCTTTGTGAGAGAAGCGGTTGAGGGAACATCTCAGGAGGAGATACTTACACTAATCAAGGAGATAATTGAGAGTGAGGACAAAACAAAACCGCTGAGCGATGAAGAGATAGCTAAAATTTTACAAAGCAGGGGAATAAATGTTGCACGAAGAACTGTGACGAAATACAGGGAGGTGTTGGGTATACCTTCATCCAGAAAGAGAAGGAAAAAGGGGT
>NZ_JBSLZM010000021.1:0-3255 GCF_056494385.1 Aquifex sp.
AGGTTCAAGACAAAGATAAGGGTGCGGGCAAAAGACAGGATAGGGATTCTTTCGGAGATAACTAAGAACATAGCCCAGCATGGATCGAACATCTGGGAGTCTTCAACGAGAACTACAGGGGATGGAACAGCTTTTATGGACTTTACCATTGACGTTACTGGTAAGAAGCACCTAAGGGAGGTGATCAGATCAATAAACTCCGTTGAAGGTGTTGATAGCTGTACGAGACTCTATTCCTGAAACCCGGTTGCGAACTTAAAAGATGAGTGTATAATTTTATAAGCGGGACATAAGTGCCCGCCGGCTCCTTGGCAACTGAATAGGCGGTTTTGCTTTAAATTAAAGGCTTCAAAGCATAATCATTTCTTTATGTCAAGATGAGGGTATTTGTGGAGATATGTTAGATCAAGGCTTCCGCATACCACTTTTAAATGGGTATTTAAAGCCACTAAGAATTTTCCGAAATTAGCTCAATTTGAGCTATCTCCCTACAGCAGGAAACCCTTGACTTTCAGGCGTTTTGGTGATAATGTGTTCTAAGGTTCCTAATGTTCCGTGTGGAGTTGAAAGCAGCTCAATATGTATTCGGTTGTCTTTACAACGAAGGTGTTCCTAATGTTCCGTGTGGAGTTGAAAGCGAGGGTTTTGTGCCACTCACGGAGATGGTGCTGAGCGTTCCTAATGTTCCGTGTGGAGTTGAAAGTGTTTATACCCATGATGGAAAGGAACTCCCGGTACCTTTGTTCCTAATGTTCCGTGTGGAGTTGAAAGATTATTTGTTTTAGAAAGTGCTAAGTTTTTAGCTCAAAGTTCCTAATGTTCCGTGTGGAGTTGAAAGTAGAGAAAAACTCCTCGCTTACACCTTCCGTTTCTTCTATGTTCCTAATGTTCCGTGTGGAGTTGAAAGGGCATACAGCGGGACGGGGTGTAGGACTGCCCGCAATCAGTTCCTAATGTTCCGTGTGGAGTTGAAAGTTGACCTTTTTATGTCCATTGGTGTATGGTTTGGACTTAGTTCCTAATGTTCCGTGTGGAGTTGAAAGGCCTGTATTGACGAAGAAGACCTCAATAAGATGCTCAGGTTCCTAATGTTCCGTGTGGAGTTGAAAGAAGAACTTTGAATACATGTAAGATGCAACTATAGGAGTTCCTAATGTTCCGTGTGGAGTTGAAAGTCCGAAACCCAGACTACACTTGTCAACGAAGTCTGGGTTCCTAATGTTCCGTGTGGAGTTGAAAGTTGTAGTATACTTTTTTTCCGCTTATACAAAGCATCTTGTTCCTAATGTTCCGTGTGGAGTTGAAAGAGATAAAGGAATTTGTGCGTCAGCAAGCGAAAGAACTGTTCCTAATGTTCCGTGTGGAGTTGAAAGAAAAGAAGCAGGAATAAAAGAAAAGCAGGTAAAATAGTTCCTAATGTTCCGTGTGGAGTTGAAGGTCCTTAAATAGAAGACATCTGAAGTTTGTATGGCTTCAGTGGTTGGTGCTCAAGCTTCTGCAAAAGAACCACGTGGATGTATTTACTCCGAATACGGATACATGTTAGGGAATGAGTTCGTGACCAAATAGCTGTGCTTTGTCCAACAAAGTAGCAACCGCTAACCGGCAGGTAGTTGTATACCAAGCTCAAAATTTAATTGAGAACAATTCTCACAGTATGAAGAGATTTGATGGTCTATCAATAACTTACGCCTTATTATTAGACACAGCATAGGTCTATTCTTGATGGTATTGATTTTGTCAGGCTCCTACGCTCTTTTATCTTTCCTGACATCTTCATTGCTCTGCTTGAGTTTGTTGAATTTATGAAGTCTTTAATAAGGCGATGTTTGAGGTTCTTTCCTTTTCCTGATGACAAGCTTGTTCTGTTCCTGCTACAAAACTTGATAGGAGGTGACTCATGTTGTGCAAAAGTTTGGTTAAATAGGTTCCCGAGCACTTGTTAGAGAAGGAACTCGTAGCTAAACAATTATGAGGATAAATACTTTTTGAGAGTTAATCGCAACAAATCGTGCAAACCTTAAGTTATTGATATTCTTAGCATTCTGTAAGCTTGATATAAAAACACTCACTTCATGCAAAACTTCAGACAGTTAAGCCCTGCGTCCCAGAGGGACACAAGGTCTGGTAAAAAGCTTCTCAGGGTGGGTAGGAGTATTTTAAGGGCTACAATCAGAGCATCTACAGGTTTAAGCTGGCTTTCTTAAAACACCCGTGGATAGCCCTACCTTAATCTCACTCATGTTAAAGTCACAGTCAAGGTATAGATTTTTTACATGGACAGAAAGAACAGCATAAGGGTCCTTGGTTTGAGCTTTGGGCTTGTGCTATCCTTTGCCTTCGTTGAGCTTATCGGGGGCTTCCTGACCAACAGCCTGGCGCTTTTATCCGATGCGGGGCATATGCTCACCGACAGTGTTTCCCTCCTGATAGCTCTCGTAGCTCAGCTCCTTGTTCAGAAGGCACGGGGAAAGAGAATGACTTACGGCTTGTACAGGCTTGAGGTGCTGGCAGCTCTCGTGAACGGAATCTTTTTGATAGGTCTCATAGCCTATATAGCCTACGAAGCATTCAACAGGTTTTTAAAGCCGGAACCTGTCCTCGGTCCTCAGATGCTCCTGATAGCGACCGTTGGACTCGGAATAAACTTGATAGCAGGATATCTACTCTACAAGAGCTCAGAGGAGAACCTAAACGTCAAAGCTGCCTTTCTCCACGTTGTCACAGATACCCTCGGTTCGGTGGCTGCTATCCTCGCAGGGATTGCGGTTACCTTCTGGAAGTTCTACCTTGCAGACCCGATCCTCAGCATAGGTATATCCCTTCTCATACTTCCCGGAGCCTACACCGTCATAAAGGATTCTCTGAACGTGCTCCTTGAGCTCGTTCCATCTGCGATAGACCCCGAAGAGATAGAGGAGGAGATAAGGAAAGTTGAAGGTGTCATAGATGTCCATGACCTCCACGTTTGGTCTCTAACGGCTGGGAGCGTTATCTTAACCGCCCACGTTGTTGTAAGCGACATCCAAACTTGTAATGAGATTCTCAAAGAGGTTGAGGATATAGCCGGCAGGCATGGGATAAACCACACCACGATACAGCTTGAAAAAGAAGGCTACTGTTGTTCGCCTTTCTGTCCCCTTCTCCAGGAAAGTGGTATAAAGCACCACCACCATCACTGATATAATATTCAGCGGTGGTTGAGATAAGAGGGATAACTCTTCCGGTAATAGCCATACGCATAAAAGATAAGAC
>NZ_JBSLZM010000022.1:0-10152 GCF_056494385.1 Aquifex sp.
AGGTGTTACGAGATCTTCGTAATAAGGCTTTAGCTTTCTGGTAAGGACGCTCATTTAACTTTTAAAAAGTATATCACTTCGCAACGTCAACACCCAGACTTCCTATAACCGCAAATATGCTAACAAGGATTGAGGCCTTAAGAAGTGTTGTGAAGTCCTCTATCATGTCGGGGTAAACACCGAAGAGTGTAAGAAATGAAAGGGATACTAAAAAAGCTATGGAAAGACTTGTTATAAGCCTTAATGGTATAAAACCGAGCACATCTTGTTGTTCCCAGTTCTGGAGCTTTGAGTATTTTATAAACAGAAAAACGGTAAGAACGGTTATAAGGTAAACCACAAAAACCCTAAAAAAACTGAGTCTTTTTGCGAGTTCCCACACTTCTTCTGTAAGAGAAAAGGGAAGTGCTATTATCATAGCTCCTATGAATTCCTGAACAAGGTCCGAAAAGCCGAGTTTCTGCTTTCTCTTTGAACTTTCAAAGTCTTCATACATTTCGCTTATCTTCTTCTCAAGGTTTTCAACTTTTCTGTCTATCTCGTTCAGCTTGTCCATCCTCCCTTACTCCAGGAGTTTTGTCATCCTTATCCAGTAGTTGTACCTTCCCCTTTCATGAAATCCGAATTTTTTGTAAAAGTTTATAGCCCTGTAGTTTTCGTCCCCCACCCAGAGCTCAGCGGTGTCAAGTCTCTTTTTCTTAAAGTAGTTCAGAATTTCCTCCATCAACCTCGTTCCTATTCCCATTCCTTGGTATTCGGGGTCAACGACTATCTCGTGAATCGCACCCACTCTCTTTTTCTCCCTTCTACTGAACCAGTTCGCATCCCCGGCAACGAAGCCGACAATCTTTCCGTTGACCTTTGCGACAAAGAATCCCTCGGGGTCCCTGTTCAGGAGCCACTTCATGTAGCTTTCAACGTCCTTAGGATGGGTGTATGCATACTCCTCAAGTCCCTTGTAAGCCCTGAGGTATAGCTCAACCAGCTCAGGTATATCCTCCTCTTTAACCCTCTCTATCTTTATTTCCGTTTTCGCTTTATCACTCATAGCGAAATACTCTGAAGTCATCGGGAAACTTTATTTTAAACAGCTCTTCCGAAGGCCTAAAGTTTCTTTTAACGTCTATAAACTCTATCACAACCTCCGTTCCTTTGTTGTCATAAGTTTTTATCTTTTTAATCTCCCCATTTTTGAGGTAAACCTTCACGAGCTTTAAATTTTCGTCTTTCTCCTTCGGACGGAGGATAATTACCTCTCCTTCGTTCTTTTCCTTACCCACAAAGGTGAAAACTTTCTCAACGGGCTCTGAAAGGAATAGAAGACTGTTTATTACGGGAGAGGTGTTCCTGCTCATATCTTCTACGTAAACCTTTTTCTCCTCATAATGTATGAGATAAACCTTTTTTCCATCGGATATTATCGTTATCCTGTCCGGATAGGTGTAATCGAGTCTTATTTTTTCTCGTCTTTTTACGTAGAGAACACCCTTGCTAATATCCGGCTTGGGATACCAGTCGTATACAACTTTCTGGATAAACGCTACTTTTAGGGTTTTTGTGGTTCTAAGGATTTCCTTTAGCTTCTCAAAGCTGCTTCCGAAAGTGAGACCTATAAGCAGTATTAAGAGAATAACCATAAGGTTTATTTTGCAAACTTTTTGTATACCTCTTCAAACTTTTCGGGAGGAACGGGAGGAGAGTAGTAGTATCCCTGTCCATAGTCACAACCCAGCTCTTTAAGTATTCTTTCATGTTCTTTAGTTTCAACTCCTTCCGCAACTGTCTTAAGGTTTAGGTTTTTTGCGAGGTTTATTATCGTCTTCACTATCTCGTAGTCCTTCTCGTCTTTATCTATGTTCCTTATGAACTCAACGTCTATCTTGAGGGCATACACGGGTAAGGTTTTTAAGTAGGCTATTGAGGAGTATCCCGTTCCGAAGTCATCTATGTAAACCTTTACACCGAGCTCCGAAACGAGCTTCAAGAAAACAGAGGCTGTAGATATGTTTTCTATCAAAGCAGTTTCCGTTATCTCAAACCCGAGGTATGGGACTGCGTCGTAGTTCTCCTGTAATGTTTTAACGATTATTTCAAGGTGCTTTACCGAACGGAGCTGAACCGCTGAGAGATTAACAGCAACTTCTATGTTTATTCCCCTGCTCCTCCATCGGTTTAACTGCCTTATAGCTTCTTCAAGAACCCATAGACCTACCTCAATTATAAGACCACTTTCTTCAAGAATAGGTATGAACTCGTAAGGTGGGACAAGCTTTCCCATCTTTTTCCATCTAATTAACGCTTCAGCCCCTTCTATTTCTCCGCTTTTTAAGTTAACCTTCGGTTGATAAAAAAGTATGAACTCCCCATCTTTAAGTGCTCTTTTGAGCTCATTCCTGAGTATGAATACCTTTTCTATATCCCTCTTTGAATCCCTGCGGAAGAAAATTACGGTATCCACTCCCAGTTTTCTGGCTTCAAACATAGCCTGAGTTGCATGGGCTATTAGCTGTTCCCCATCTTTCGCATCGTCCGGATAAAAGGCTACACCTATTGAAAAGGTTATTGGTATTTGGTATCCTTCAACCTTAATCGGTTTTATAAACTTCGTTCTTATGCGTGTTATCAGGCTGTTAGCAGCTTCAAATGGATCCTTTGATACAAAGGCTATCGCGTAAGTATCCGCTCCTATTCTTGCGATAATATCTTCAAGTCTTACTACATCTTTCAATAGCTCCGCTACTTTCTTTAAAACCTTATCCCCCACCTGTTGGCCGTAAAGTCCGTTTATGGCTGTGAAATTATCTATATCAAGGACTACAAGTCCGACTTTTTCCCCCTTCTTTTCCGCTTCCCTAATTATGTCCCCAAGGGCATTAACGAAGAAAGCACGTGTCGGGAGCTCCGTTATCGGGTCGTAAAATCTTAGCTCTTTGAGCTTTCCTTCAAGACTTAGCGACTGAAGCATTTCGGATAGCTCCGAGAGAAAGTTCTTTATAAGGTCTATCTCCGTGTCGTAAAAGGCTTCGTTTTTTGTGAGAATTAAAGAATACTCTCTGTAAAAGGGAATACATGCACCGTAATCCGTAGGTATTCCTTCCTCTGCAATCTTCACCTTTTCGTCCGTTCTTATCACGGCGGCATACGTATAAATGCCTTTCTTTACGAATGTATCAACCATTTTGAAAAACAGTTTGTTTATACTCGTTTCCTCAAGAACAACTCTGTAAAGTTCGCTTATAAGTCCGTAAAGAATACTTAAGTTCTCTCTTTCTTTTTCTCTCTTTATTTCTTCTTCCGCATCCCTTAGGTCAAGAATTATGTAATCTTTATTTTTTAAACTTATGTGTTCAAAGGAAACCTTAAAGGGCTTCGTTATACCTAAGTCTTTATTCCTAAGGTATATTACCCTTTCAAAATTTCCCGATTTCTTTTTTAAACACGCTTTGCAAAGCATTTCGTAAATTGATAAGTATCTCTCGGGAAATAAATCCTTTAAATTTATACCTTTCGCTTTATCAAGCTTTAATAACTCCTTAAAGGTGTTGTTTGCATAGAAAATTTTAAAATCCTTATCAATTATCACTATGGGGTCGGGGTTTTCCTCAAAGAAGTTTATAATCGTTTCAAAGTGCTCTTCAAGTATGTAGTCGGTTACTGAAGCTATATCAAGTAAGGTATGCTTAATAAGGGAAAGACAAAGTTCGTTTAGTCTTTCGGGAACAACTTTAGGTTTTAGTTCTTCTCTTATAAGCTCAAAGAGTTTTCCGTAAGAAACTATAAACTGAGGAATCTCAACACCGTTCTTTTTAATATCCTCTCCGAGAGAGTAATCCGTTTTACAGTTAAGGGAGTCTTTAAGGTATTTTAGTATCTTCCCTTCAAGGTTACTAACCCGTACCTTAAGCTTTTCCCTGAGAAAGGATGCAAACTCCCTGCTTATCTTCTCAAGTTCTTTATCGGTGAGTAGTAAGCGAAGTTCGTCCAGATTTTTCTTGTCTTCCTCTGAAAAGGAGATAAGCATTCTCAGAAGGGATTTTTCCATACATTAAATTTACTTGCTTTTCCCGTTTATAGTTTCAAACTCTTCCATTTCCTCAATAAACTCTTCGTGTAAAACCCTTACGGCAAGTTCCGCATACTTTTCTTCGATGAGACAGGATATCTTTATCTCTGAGGTTGATATCGCCATTATGTTTATACCGTTTTTTGCAAGAATTTCAAACATCCTCCCCGCGACTCCGTAAGCACTCCTCATTCCTATTCCTACTACGGATATCTTCGCAACTCTGTCATCCCTTATAACTTCCTTTGCACCTATCTTTTGGGCAATCTTCTTAACTATTTCTTCCGCTTTGTCCGCATCGTTCTTGTTAACCGTAAAGGACATATCCGTATACCCTTCGTGAGATACGTTCTGAACAATCATATCAACAACTATATGGGCATCCCCGAGTGCTTTAAATATCTTTGCCGCTATTCCGGGCTTGTCGGGAACCCTGACAACCGTAATTCTTGACTCGCTCGTGTCCGCCGTAACACCCCTTACAACGACCTTTTCCATTACTTCATCCTCCGGAACAATCCACGTCCCTTCCTCGTCGGAGAAAGTGCTCCTTACATGTATTCTAACTTTATACTTCGCTGCAAACTCAACACTCCTTATCTGCATAACCTTAGCTCCGAGGGAGGCAAGCTCAAGCATTTCCTCGTAAGAAATTTTCTTTATCTTCTTTGCGTTCGGAACTATGCGCGGGTCCGCGGTAAAAACGCCGGGAACGTCCGTGTTTATCTCACAGTCCGCCTTTAGCGCCGCCGCAAGGGCTACCGCAGTCGTATCGGACCCTCCCCTTCCTAAAGTAGTTACTTCCCAGTCCTCAGTCACACCCTGAAACCCCGCAACTACGGGTATGTATCCCTCCTCTATGAGATTAAGAAGTCTTCTTATACCTATCTTTCTTATCCGGGCTTTTGTGTGAACGTTATCGGTTATTATGGGAATCTGCCAGCCGCAAAGACTAACCGCCGGATATCCGAGCTTGTTTAAGGTCATAGCAAAGAGGGCTATAGCCTTTTGCTCACCTACCGCAAGTAGCATATCCATTTCCCTTTCGGGGGGACGGGGACTTACCTCCTTTGCAAGGTTTATAAGGGAATCCGTTTCTCCGGCCATTGCGGAGGAAACAACAACAGGTTTATACCCCTCTTCGGCAGCTTCTATAACCCTTCTTGCGCAGAGCTCTATTCTCTCCAGATTCGCTACGGACGTTCCTCCGAACTTCTGGACGATTATTTTCATAGAAAAGATTATTTTAAAGAATTTTCACTCGGCACTCCTCCCCAGAATAACTACAAAGGTAAGAATTAGTGATAGGGTTAAGAAGAAAAGGGAATGGAACACTTTTTTCTCTTTAAGAGAAAGAAAGAAGGATATAAGGGTCTGGAGAAGGTAGTAAAAGGCGAAAGCCTTGGATGCAAAGGCTATAATCTCAAACACGTTTAGGTTCCATACGATTACGACGTCTATCGTTGCAACCATGAGGTATCCGAGCCTTGAACTTACTTTGCCGCGGGTTTCTTTACTTATAAGTCCTCCCGCACCTATCGTATCCGCAACCGCTGCACTGAACTGACTCATAAGAGGTCCCAATCTTATGAGGTATCCGAGAACGAGGGATATGGAAGAGGCAAGAAAGATAACCGAGGTCTCGTCAAGGGGCTTTCCCTCAAGCTCGTAAAGAATGGGAGTTATTAAGGCTATGAAGGATACGTAGATGAATCCCGAGATGAACTGAGAAAGCTTCATACTCTTAACCCTTTCCTCTTTTGTGTATTTTTCTCCCAGATACTTTGAGGTTTCAAACCCCTGAACTATAAGAAGGATACCCGCAAGAACCCTTAAGGTTTCAAGGTTTATAGGCTTACATGCTCCTTTTATAGCAAGGCCCGTGCTTATATCATGAACGAGGAGTGCGACAAGAAAGGAGAAGATAACCGATAGCTTTAAGGTAACCGCATACTTCTCAAGGAACTCTAAGAAATTAAGACCCCTTAAGAAACCCGAGATGCCTATGAACAGTAGCAATCCCGTTGTGAGGAGGTTTTCGTAAAAGGGATTTCTTTCAAAAAAGCCGGAGAATATGAACGCCGAAAGGAGTCTGAGGTAAAAGGCTACGGAAATAAAGTAAGCGAATGATAAGGAAAGGTTAGAAAAACTCTCAATTTCCTTCGTTATAACAAACTGACTTATTTTTTCTTCCTTTCTTATGTTAAACCTTATCGCACTTCCTATAAGGTAAGCGAGGAAAACTATCCCGAGCATCCCGAAAAGAGCACAATCTCCGAGTGCATAGTAGAGGAGCGGAGCGGAAACCAGGTAACCGCTTCCTATTATTGATGCAAGTGGTGTAACGGTTGCAGTCCATATACGTTTTCTTTCAAGTTTAGGGTTAAGAAGGATAAGAAGAGAAACCAGAAATGCGACACTTACCGCTGTATCAACGTAGGTCATAAAATAATTCTCTATGAAAATAGGGGAATTTTTAAAGGAAAATAAAATCTCCGTAGGAGATAACGCTATATTCCTCCTTGAGAAACTCGGACTTAAGGACGAAGAACTTATAAAGTTCCTTGAGAGGGAGATAGGCGAGAGTGCAAAGATGTCTAAGTCAAAGGCAAACGTCGTTGACCCCGAAGAAGCTGTGGAGAAATACGGTGCGGATACCGTGAGACTTTACATACTCTTTGCGGCACCTCCGGAACAGGACTTTGAGTGGACCGACGAGGGTATTCAAGGGGCTTACAGGTTTTTAAACAGACTTTGGAACTTTGTAAATACCTATATAGATAAACTAAAGGAAGTTTCTTATACACGAGAAGAACTAAAGAACGTTCAAGGTAAAGCGAAGGAGATAAGAAGGGAGGTTCACAAGACTATAGAACAGTTCAGGAGGGATTTTGAGGAGAGATACCAGTTCAACACTGCTATAGCCTCCGTTATGAAGCTTCTTAACACCCTCCAGAGGTTCGAACCACAATCCGAAGAGGACTACAAAGTATTAAGGGAAGCGGTTGAAACCATTACTTTGCTTCTCTCACCGATAACTCCTCACATATGCGAAGAGATATGGGAGATGTTGGGAAATAAAGGATTTGTGATAGAACAGACCTTCCCCGAACCCGACCCGGAAGCCCTGAAGGAGGAAGAGATAGAAATTCCCGTTCAAGTAAACGGAAAGGTAAGGGCTCGGGTAAAAGTTCCTGCAGATGCGGAAGAAGAAACCGTAAAAGAGATAGTTCTGTCCGAGGAAAAAGTTAAGAAATGGATTGAGGGAAAGGAGATTAAGAAGTTCATTTACGTGAAGAACAAGCTTGTGAACCTCGTGGTGCGTTAAGTTGTACCTACCTTAAATTAATTATCTATGGGAAAGAAATTCTTCATTAAGACCTTTGGATGTCAAATGAACTTCAACGACAGTGAACGGATAAAGGGGATGCTCAAAACCCTGGGGTATGAGCCTACCCAGAACTGGGAAGAGGCGGACCTAATAATTCTGAATACATGTACGATACGGGAAAAGCCGGACCAGAAGGTTCTCTCTCACCTGGGGGAGTATAAGAAGATTAAGGAAAAGAATCCCAATGCTTTAATAGCCGTGGCGGGGTGCCTGGCCCAAAGGGCGGGATGGGAGCTTGTAAAAAAAGCCCCGGTTATAGATATAATGTTTTCCTCTTTTAACATGCACCAACTTCCCGAGCTTATAAATCAGGCACAGGCGGGATACAAAGCGATAGCGATACTTGACGAACCCCCGGAAGATGAACACAAGATATGGGATTACCCTGTTGAGAGGGACAACAAATACTGTGCTTACGTGACGATAATAAAGGGTTGCGATAAGAACTGCACTTACTGTGTTGTTCCGAGAACGAGGGGAAAGGAGAGGTCAAGACCCCTTCACAGCATACTTGACGAAGTAAAAAGACTCGTTGACGACGGTGTAAGGGAGATACACCTCCTCGGTCAGAACGTGACTGCCTGGGGAAAGGATCTTGAAAAACCTATTCCTTTCTCGGAGCTTCTTTACGAAGTTTCAAAGATTGACGGGGTTGAGAGGATAAGGTTTACAACGGGACACCCGAGAGACCTAACCGACGACATCATAGAAGCCATGGCGGACATACCCCAGGTTTGTAACGCGCTCCACCTTCCCTTCCAAGCGGGTTCCAACAGGATACTCACTCTCATGGACCGCGGATACACTAAGGAGGAATACCTTGAGAAGGTTTACAAGCTGAAGGAAAAAGTAAAGGGTATAGCTATGTCTACGGATGTAATAGTCGGATTCCCGACGGAAACCGAAGAGGATTTTGAACACACCCTTGATGTTCTTCAAAAGGTAAGGTTTGAACAAGTTTTCTCCTTCAAGTTCTCACCCAGGCCCGGAACACTGGCAGCCGAGATGGACGGGCAAGTAAGCGACGAAGTGAAAACCCAAAGGATGAAAAGACTCCTTGAGCTCCAAAAGAGCATTCTTTCGGAAATAGCAAAGGGCTACGAGGGAACCATCCAAGAGGTGTTAATTGAAGAGGAAAAAAACGGCGAGCTCATAGGAAGAACTACTACGAATAAATGGGCAACAATTAAGGGTGATAAGTCTCTTCTTGGGAAGATAGTTAAGGTTAAGGTTAATAAGGCTTCCGCCTTTAATTTAGAGTGTGAATTGTTGGAGGTATTGAGATGAGTGAGCTTGTTGAGATGGAAGTTCAAGGTATTACCCTTGACCCTACTACCCAGATGCCGATAGTGGTTTTAAAGGGCAAAGAGGACGAGAACCTGATACTTCCCATATGGATAGGTGCCTTTGAAGCAAACGGCATAGCTATGAAACTTCAGGGTGTTGAGCCCCCAAGACCGATGACCTACGAACTCCTAAAGAGGGTGATAACGGAGATGGGCGGAAGTGTTGAGAAAGTAGTTATAAACGACCTAAAAGACAGCACTTACTACGCGGAGATATACATAAACCAGGGGAACAACACACTCGTTATAGACTCTCGTCCGAGTGACGCCATAAACCTCGCCCTCAGGTTCGGAGCACCCATATACGTGGCGGAACACGTCCTTGAACAGTCAAAACTTCCGGAACCCGAAGAGGATGAAGAGAAGAAGAAACTCAGGGAATGGCTTGAGAACATTAAACCGGAAGACTTTGAAATAGGCGGGGAAAAGAGCTAATTTTTTCGTTTATATACATTTATCACAGTAATTGTTTATCGGACACTCCTCGCATTTGGGCTTTCGGGGCAGGCATATAGTTTGCCCGAGGGCAACGAGAAGGTAGTTTACCTCGCTCCATAGCTCTTTTGGTAGTATTTCCATAAGTTTTTTCTCCGTATCTTTGGGTGTTTTAGTCTTTACAAGACACCACCTGTTTACTATTCTGTGAACGTGAACGTCCACGACTATTGCGGGCTTTCCGTATCCTTTAGATAAAACAAGGTTTCCGACCTTCCTTCCAACACCCGGTAGCTTTAGAAGTTCCTTTATATCGTCGGGAACTTTGCCTTTATACCTCTCAACGAGAATTTTAGCTATCTCTTTTAACTGTTTTGCCTTAACCCTGTAAAATCCTACAGGGTATATAAGTTCCGCAATTTCTTCCGCAGACAGGTTTAATAAATCCTCCGGAGATTTCACCCTTTCAAAAAACTTTTTACACACTTTCCACGTTACTTCATCCTTAGTTCTTGTGGAAAGTAAAGCACAAACGAGGGTTCTGAAGGGGTCCCTTCTGTGCTGGGAAATCATGTGAACGACGGGAGCGTTCCATTTTGGAAACTCCTTTTTGAGTATCTCAAAAACCTTCAGTAGGTCTCCTCTTCTCATATTGAAGATAATAAGAATTATGGGCGTTTTCCTGATACTCCTTTCATACCTTCTCGGTTCCGTTCTGTTCGGTGAAATAATAGCAAACCTTAAAGGTGTAAACCTGAGAGAGGTAGGAAGCGGGAATGTAGGGGCTACTAACGTTTCCCGTGCCCTTGGAAAGAAATACGGAGCTCTGGTTTTCTTTCTTGATATGCTAAAGGGACTTATCCCGACAGCTTTGGCTGTTAAGCTATACGGTTACGACTCATGGATAACGGTATTTA
>NZ_JBSLZM010000023.1:0-2239 GCF_056494385.1 Aquifex sp.
GACTTAATACCCAAGGACTTGACAGAACTTGAAAAAGATATTTTAAATAGTATATTGTCTGGTAAGTCGTTTAAGGAATGGTTAAGGGAGAGAAAAAAACGTCTTTAAAGTTTTCTTCTTTTGAAACCTCTGTGAAAAATCCTTATAATAAAAATCTTCTGGAGGAAGTTTATGAACGAGTTTGAGAAGCTCCTGGAAGAGTCATTAACCGCTCCCGAGGAGTTAAAAAAGGGTCAGATAGTAAAGGGTAAGGTCGTTAAGGTAAGCGGTGACACAGCATTTGTTGACATAGGTTATAAAACAGAAGCGGTAATTTCCACGGAAGAAATACCCGAAATTAAGGAAGGTGAGGAAATAGAGGCTGTCATCGTAAGATTTTCACCGAGAATGACTAACCCTGTTCTCTCGGTGAAGCCCCTGAAGGAACAAGAAGAACTGAACAAGATAAAAGAGGCATATCTAAATAAAGGGGACGTTGTCGGAAAGATAGAGAACAAAGTAAGAGGCGGTTTCGTAGTGGATATAGAGGGGATAAAGGCCTTCCTTCCCTTCTCGGAAGCCGGGAAGAAGCTAAAAGAAGGTCAGGTTTTAACTTTCAAGGTTATTGATTTTAAGCTTGATACGAAGAAACCCAAGATAGTAGTTTCCCATAAAGCTTATTTAGACGAACAGAGGGAAAGAAGAAAACAGGAGCTTCTCAACACGCTAAAGCCCAGTGACGTAGTTGAAGGAAAAGTTGTAAAGGTTGATCCAAACAAGGGTGTAACGCTTCTAATAGAAGGTGTCTTAAGGGCATTTCTCCCGAAGGAAGAGCTGTCCTGGGGAAGGGACAAGAACCCTTATAACTACACGGATGTAGGAGAAACCCTGAAGGTAAAAGTAAAGAGGATAGACAAGGTAAAGGGCTTTATAATAGTAAGCCTTAGGGAACTAAAAGGAAATCCTTGGGAAAAGTTCGTCAAGGAGCACAAAGAGGGTGATATCATTGAAGGTAAAGTTGTTGCGGTAGTGCCGAAGGGTGTAATCCTTGAACTCACGGAAGGGGTTGAAGGTTTCGTTCCCGAAGAAGAACTTGCATGGGAAGGAAAGCCGGAATTCAAGAAGGGAGATATAGTAAAGTCAAAGATTCTCAAGATAGAACCCAAGAGAAGAAGGATACTTCTTTCCATCAAGCGTGCACAACCGAGACCTTGGGAAGAGTTCCTACAAAAACACCCTGCAGGTTCTAAGGTAAAGGGTAAAGTTGTAAAGATTGAGGGTAGCCGTGCGATCGTAGACCTCGGGGATAACGTTAAAGGTATTATCCACAGAAGTGACCTATCCTGGACCAGACCCAAGAGGGTTGAAGAGGTTCTTAAGGAAGGTGAGGAAAGAGAGTTTGCGGTTCTCGGGCTTGAAGGCAGGTATGTTAAACTCGGCATAAAACAGCTTACCGAAAATCCTTGGGAGAAGATAAAACAAAAGTACAAGGTTGGAGATGTTGTAAAGCTACCTGTAAAAGAACTCGCACCCTTTGGTGCGTTTCTTGAGTTACCCGAAGGAGTTGAAGGACTTCTACCTTTCTCGGAAGTTCCGAAACACATACGTATAAGGAAAGGTCAGTAATACGAGGTAAAGATAATAGATATAAATCCGAAAGAAGGAAAGATAACCTTCAGCATAAACGCTCTTATGGAGGAAAAACCGAAAGAGGAAGAAAAAGAAGAGGTAGCTGTAGCAACAACCTCACCGTCAAGTGGTTTCAAACTCGGGGAGATACTGAAGAAAAAGTGGAAGATGTAATCCTCCTCGCCCCTTTTATAATATCCCTTTATGACTACAAAGAGAGATATAGTAAACACCCTTTACGAACGTCTGTCTGACAAATCTATAAAGAAAAAAGAGCTTTACTCTATCGTTTCCGAAATATTCTGTATAATAGAGGAAAAACTCGTTGAGGGGGAAAGGGTTAAGATATCGGGTTTCGGAACTTTTACGGTGAAAACGAGAAAACCCAAAAAGGGAATGAACCTGAAGGAAATGAAGCCTATAGAAATTCCCGAGAGAAAGGTTGTTCTCTTTAAGCCAAGCAGGAAGTTTATGAAGTTATGAGAAAACTCGTAGTTGTTATGGGTCTTTCGGGTTCGGGGAAGTCCTTTTTGAGTTCTATCTTAAACAAGGAGTTCGGTTATAAATGGCTAAGAAGCGACTTAATAAGAAAGGAATTAATGGGAATAGCTCCGGAAAAAAGTGCGAAGGC